>APCU01000069.1 GCA_000347575.1 Candidatus Caldatribacterium saccharofermentans OP9-77CS
GGCAGTCGAGACTGCTTTGGAAACGAAACTGCGACCTCGCAGTGACAAAGAAAGGGTCACTGCGAGGAGCGAAGCGACGAAGCAGTCCCAGAATTTTCCTTGACGGAGGGAAAGTTTTGGATTAGAATTTCCCTGCCATGGTGAAAGATACCCTGAAGTCCATCATCTACGAGTTCCACACCGGGAAGCTGCCAGACCTCATAGAGCGAGACCTGGAGCTGCCCTTTGGCTCCGGGAAAATCATCTCTGTGGTGGGGCCAAGGAGGGCGGGGAAGACTTATCTCCTCTTCCAGCATGTAAAGGACCTTCTCAGGAGGGGCATTGATGTGCGGCGGGTACTCTACCTGAACTTCGAGGACGAGCGGATGGACCTTGACGTCCACTCACTTGACCTCATCCTCCAGGCTTACCGGGAACTCTACCCGGACCTCGACCTGGCGGATTGCTACTTTTTCCTCGACGAGGTCCAGAATGTCGCCGGATGGGAGAAGTTCGTGCGCCGTCTCTACGACAGCGTGAGCCGGAACGTCTTCATCACCGGTTCAAACTCGAGGCTCCTCTCCCGGGAGATTGCCACAGCACTCCGGGGAAGGACTGTCAACTACGAGCTTTTGCCCCTGAGTTTCAGGGAATTCCTGCGGTTTAAGGGGTTTGATTTCGACCCGGAGCGAGATTTCTACAGCTCCCCAAGGCGGGCCAGGGTGATGCAGGTTTTCCGGGAGTACTTAGAATTTGGGGGATTTCCGGAGGTGGCTCTGCTCAAGGAGGAGCTGAAAGTACGGACCCTCCAGGAGTACTTTGAAGTGATGCTCTATCGGGATATCGCCGAGCGGTACCAGGTCCGGGACACTCTGGTGCTCAAGTACTTCCTGAAGCGGGTGGCGGAGAACTCCGGGAAGTTCCTTTCGGTGCACAAAATTTACAATGAACTCAGGTCCCAGGGTATCAAAGTGGGCAAGGACACCCTCTATGCGTATCTTGATTTTGCCGAAAGCGCCTACTTCGTGAAGCTGCTCCGGAAGCACTACCGGTCTTTAGTGAAATCCGAACTTGCGGAGAAGAAGGTCTACCTCATCGATACTGGACTTTTGCGGGGGATACGCTTTCTCCAGGAAGGCGCAGGGGTTCTCCTGGAGAACGCCGTTTTCCTGGAACTTCTGAGGTCCTCCCGGGAGCTTGTGTGCTTCAAGGAGCAAAAAGAGTGCGATTTCATCCTCGATGGAAAGGTCGCCATCCAGGTGTGTTTCTCTCTGGGGAACAAGGAGGTTGCAAAGCGGGAACTTGCAGGCCTTAAAGAAGCCTGCCGGGTTCTTGGGCTTAAGGAGGGGTATATCCTCTCTTTTGATGAGCGGGGGGAGTTCAAACTGGACGGCAACATCACCGTGAGGGTTATCCCCGCCTGTGAGTTCTTCCTGCGGGGGTTCCCCTGAGCTTGAAGCGGTGTGGCCTGGTGGTGCGTTCCCGCACCATGAGGACGTATCTTGCTCAGGCTTTTCCTCCAGGCGTTGCAGGGATGCCTCTATCCTCATGCAGCGGTTCTTTTTGCCCCGTATTATCCCGGGTTGTGGGGTGGTGGAGAGTCTCCTTTTCTCTGAGAGAAGAGACTGCTTCGGAGGCGATACCACGATCTCGCAGTGACTCTTTTGACCGGTCCTTCCGAGCCGCGAAGCGGCGAGGAATCTCTGAGACTGCTTCGCTCAACGAACAAGCGAGGCTCGCAGTGACAAAGAAAAGGGCAAAAATACGATCTCGCAGTGGCAGAGAAGAAGGGCGAAAAACGCGGCTTGCAGTGACCAAAAAGGAAGCAAAAGCAAGGCTTGTAGTAACAGGGGAAAAGCAAAAGTACGGCCTTGCTTCAGAATAACCCGGCACGAGAGGGCCGCAAAGTACAGAGCAATGCACATGTCTGCAGATGGCATGATGGTGAAAAGAAATTCCTGCCGCTTTCTTTTTCGCCACAACCGGCACAAAATCTTTCAAGGCCTCTCGATACGATGTTCAGCACCAGCGTGGGGGTTTTGCATCTTGGCCGGAGGGCGTGGAAATAGTCGTTGATGCTGCCTGCTGTCTCACCCCTGGCCTTGGCGGTGCCTACCAGGACACAGTCGCCGCAAGTGAAGCAACAGATGGTGTTCAGGATGCTGCGAAGAGCTTCTGGTACAAAGCCAGGGGGGATTGGATTCCCCGGGTTCTGGGGGGAATTGCTCCCGGTATAATAGAAAGGGGTGGCGCCGGTGAAAAGAGAAGACATTCTCGGTTTTCTCAGAGCTCACAGAGAAGAGCTGGCAAGGGAATTCCAGATTCGGAAAATCGGACTTTTCGGGAGCTTTGCCCGTGGAGAAGGCGATGAGGAGAGCGATATCGACATTGTGGTCGAGATGGAAAACCCGGACCTTTTTGCCCTTGCCAGGTTGAAGGAGAGGCTTGAGGAGGCCCTGGGGAAAAAGGTCGACGTGGTCAGACTGAGAAAGCACATGAACCAGCTCCTCAGGCAGAGGATAGAAGATGAAGCCCTCTACGTATGACCGCAAACTCCTTCTTGAGCTTTTCCGCAGAATCCTCTGGTCCACGGAGCAGGTTCTCCGGAGAATTCAACCCTTCCATTCGGCAGAGGATTTCCTGAGAAACGATGCGGGGATTGAGAAGCTCGACAGCATCTGCATGCAGCTTATAGCCATAGGGGAGGCCCTGAAGCAGGTTGATAGAATGACCAAAGGAGAACTCCTCAAACGATATCCGGAAGTGGACTGGAAAGGGGCAAAAGGCATGAGGGATTTCTTAACCCATCACTACTTCGATATTGATGCTGAGGCAGTGTTCAATACCTGCACAAAACACGTTCCCCTTCTCAAGAGGACCATCGAAAAGATTATCGCGGACCTCGAGAGCATGACAGAGACCTGAGCGGATGTTTTCCTGTGGCGTTTCTGCTGTTTTTGGTCTGCAAAACAGTAACGAGCGTCCTTTTCTAGAGGATGAAACTGCCTGGCGATGAAACCACGGCTTTGTGGTGACTTTCAGGGGTTGTCCTTTGCAAAGGGATTTTTGTCTTTGTAAGGAGTTTCGTTTGCCCTGCAGAAAGCAAAGGGTCAAGCGATCCGACTTTGAGGCTACTCTATAGACTCTATGATGGGAGTACGACCCCGTGGTGATATCCTGTTTACCACTGTACGCGAGGTAGCCCCCTGAGACCGCTTCGCAGGTGAAATAACATAACAGGTTTGCAACTCTTCCCTTGTTTTTGCGAGGTCCTTTCCTTTCGTCTTTGCGGGGGGCAAAGCGACAAGGAATCTCTGAGACCGCTTCGGAAACGAAACTGCGACCTCGCAGTGGCACTTCTCCTTTGTCACTGCGAGGAGCGGAGCGACGAAGCAGTCCCATATTCTACAAGGTAAAAAGAAGAAAGAGACTACTTCGAGACTGCTTCGAAGACGAAAATACGACCTCGCAGTGACGCAGTGGGGTCACTGCGAGCGAAGCGAAGCAGTCTCAGCACTCTGAAAGACGAGACTGCCTACGAATGAAGAGGCAGGTTCTTAGTGACTTTGTGAGGGAGGAAAAACGAGACTGCTTCGGATACGAAACTGCGACCTCGCAGTGACTTCCCCCTCTCGTCGTTGCAAGGGCCGAAGGCCCGAAGCAATCCGGCGGTATTTTTTGCCGTTGCGAGCGAAGCGAAGCAATCTCTGGGACTACTTTGGAGGCGATACCACGACCTTGTAGTGACACCTTTCCTTTGTCACTGCGAGGGTTCCTCTTTTGTCACTGCGAGGAGCGAAGTGACGAAGCAGCCTCACACCCTGGGAAAAAAAGATTCGACCCTGCAACATGATGACGCACAGGAAGAGTCACTGTAAGCGGGGTACCCCAGAGGTTGCTTCACCCGAAAAATTCAGAACCTGCAATGGCGGAAAAATCAATCTGGGCCTTGTTCTCGCCCAAAATAGTCCCTTTTTCCTATGGAAAATTTCTTGAGTCCCGGGTAATCTCTCTGGTATGAGGGTTGCGATGCTTCTTTTTCTCCTTGTGCCTTTTCTTGGGGGGTGTCTTCAGGGTCCGTCTTTTGGAACCCCGGGAGGATGCGGGGTGAGAGGAAGGGTGGTGCTCCCTTCCTGCGAGGCGGTTTTCCCTGAAGCGGGAGTGGTTCTTGCGTATAACGAGAGGGGAGAGGTCTTCCGGGGTTTTCTCGGTGAAAACGGAGAGTTCTCCCTTCCCTCCTTTTCTGGCTCTTCCTGCCTTGTGTACATCAGGTGGAAGAACGTGCAGCTTGCAGGGGGATTCCATCCCCTGCAGAGGGACACCCTCAACGACCTTGGGGAGATCACTGCCTACACCACCGCACAGGTTCTCATTTATGAAGCGGCCCACAGGCTTTATCCCCAGGCAGTCTACATCCGGGACATCCCCCATTTCCTTCCTCCGGAGTCCTTTGTGGACCTTGTGGAGGGGGCCATCCGCTCCTGCCGGGATCCTTTTTCTTCCCCTGAGGTTTTAAAAGAAGCCCAAAGACTCGTTGAGGTCTGGTTCTAAAGTAGCATTTCCTCATCAGTTACCGGAACCTGTAGTAAAATACCTTTGGGTGCTGCAAAGTGGGTAACGGATGGTACCGGAGATTTGGGAAAAGGGTTGTAGACATCGTTCTGGCTACGCTGGCCCTGGTTATCCTTTCCCCCGTGGCCCTTGTTGTGGCTCTGGTCATATATTTCACCATGGGTTCACCTGTCATTTTCCGCCAGGAGCGCGCTGGCCTTCATGGAAAACCGTTTGTGATGTACAAGTTTCGCACCATGCTTGACCTCAGGGATGAAAAGGGCAATCTCCTGCCTGATGAGGAGCGTTTGACGAGAGTAGGGAGGTTCCTTCGTTGTCTGAGCCTTGATGAGATTCCAGAGCTCTGGAATGTGCTTAAAGGAGACATGAGCCTTGTGGGCCCACGTCCGCTCCTTGTGGAGTATCTGCCCCTGTACACTCCGGAGCAGGCCCGTCGCCATGAAGTGAAGCCTGGTGTTACCGGGCCGGTAGTCATTCATGGCCGCAATCTTCTTGACTGGGAGAAAAAATTCCAGCTTGATGTCTGGTATGTCGACAATTTGAGTTTTTCGCTGGATATGAGGATTCTTTTTCTTACGGTTGTTGCAGCGCTGAAGCGTGAAGGGGTTTCCCACCCTGGATTTGCAACGATGCCGAAGTTTCAGGGAGGGAAGGCATGGGAGTCTACATCATCGGTGCTGGAGGACATGCAAAGGTAGTTCTGAGTACCTTGCTCGACGCTGGTATCAGGGTTGATGGATTTTTTGATGACGATCCTGGAAAGCGGGGTCTGGTTCTCTGGGGAGTAAAGGTTGTCGGCACGATTGCCGATGCAAGAGCCATGCCTCCTCAGGTCGGAATTATAGGGATAGGAGATAACCGACTTCGGAAGAAACTCGCTCAGGAGCTCACAGGCTGGGAATGGTTGTGCGTTATACATTCCAGAGCTTATGTTCATTCTTCGGTGACGCTTGGTCCGGGAACGGTAATCTTTGCTGGTGCGGTGATACAGCCTTGTGCCCGTCTTGGTTCTCATGTTATTGTAAATACCGGAGCNACGGTAGATCACGATTGTGTTGTGGAAGATTTCGTGCACCTTGCACCAGGAGTACACCTTGCTGGTTCGGTGGTCGTTGAAGAGGGAGTGTTTTTAGGTACAGGTTCAGTGGTGACACCTGGCGTAAGGGTGGGATCCTGGGCTGTTGTGGGAGCGGGGGGAGTGGTTATTCGAGATTTGCCCCCTCGAATAACTGCAGCTGGGGTGCCAGCAAAGCCCATATTTTCTTCTGGAGGATGTGGTTCATGCACGAACAAGTAGCTATGTCCTCCCCAGATATCACTGAAGAGGATGTCCAGGCAGTAGCAGAGGTTGTTCGTTCTGGGCGGCTTTCCCTGGGGCCCAGGATTGAGGAGTTCGAAGAGCTTGTTGCCAGTTACATCGGGGTAAAGTATGCTGTGGCCGTGAGTTCAGGGACGGCGGCACTGCATCTCATTGTGAAGGCTCTGGGCATTGGGCCGGGAGATGAGGTTCTCGTTCCTTCTTTCACCTTTGTAGCGACGGTCAACGCGCTGCTCTACGAGGGGGCAATACCGGTTTTCGTGGATATTCGACCTGATACCTACAATCTCGATCCTGAAGACCTGGAGCGGAAAATCACGCCCCGTACCAGGGCCATCATGGTCGTTGATGTCTTTGGTCATCCTGCCGATTGGGATGAAATTCTGGATATTGCAGAGCGTTACGGCCTGAGGGTTATTGATGACGCCTGTGAAGCTATTGGTGCTGAATACAAGGGGAAAAAGATTGGCCAATTTGGTAATGCCGCTGCCTTCGCCTTTTATCCAAATAAGCAAATGACCACCGGAGAAGGTGGGATGATTGTCACGAACGACCCCGGTATAGCCTCTCTGTGCCGGAGTTTGCGCAACCAGGGGCGCAGATCAACCGGAGAGTGGCTTGAACACGAATATCTTGGCTACAACTACCGGATGACTGAGATGTCTGCTGCCCTGGGTATTTCTCAGCTACGGCGGATTGAAGTGCTTCTGGCTAACCGGGAAAAAGTAGCCCAAATGTACTCATCCTACCTTCAGGGTGTTGAAGGAGTTCGTCTTCCGGTAGTTCTGCCGTATGTGCGTATGAGCTGGTTTGTGTATGTGGTGACTCTCTCACAGGGGTTACACCGGGACAGGGTTATGCAGGTTTTGGCTGAAAAGGGAATTCCTACCAGGGGCTATTTCCCCCCGGTGCATTTGCAGCCGTACATTCGGAAATCTTTGGGAACCCGTGAGGGGTTGCTACCAGTTACCGAGTCTGTAGCCGGCCGCACCATAGCCCTTCCCTTCCATGGCCGGATGTCGGAGTCCGAAGTGCAGATGGTTGTAGAAGCCCTGATGGAGGCTGTTTCCCGGTGTACTCCGTGAGCTCTCAGGTGGGATCGTGAGGGTCTTCTGGTCGAAATTCATTCTGGATGTCATTGCCTGGACGGTCACTATTCCTCTGGCATTTTTCCTGCGGCTTGAAGGTATCCCTCTTCGTTATCTCCCGGGAATGATCGCCTATTTCGTTCTGAGTACACCCTTGAAGGCTTTCTTAATCTGGGCTTTCGGCTTGCCCCGGCAGTACTGGTCCAGGGCTGGGGTACGGGACCTTCTGATGGTTATAAGATGCACCGTTTTAGGGGCAGCCGGGATTTTTCTGCTCACCGTCTATGTGCTCCTTCCGCACACTTATTCTGTTCCCAGAAGTATTCCTGTTATCGACGCCCTTCTTGCCACCTTTCTTCTTGGGGGTATGCGGTTTGGGGCTCGCCTTCTCCATGAACGTCTGAGAGCAGGGAAGGTCCGGGGAAAGAAAAGGGTGCTTGTTGTCGGCGCCGGAGAGGCCGGCACCACGATCGTGCGGGAGATGCTACGCCATCCAGAAGCAGGGCTTGTGCCGGTGGGGTTTCTGGATGACGATAAGGCAAAGCAGCGTCATACCCTTGTTGGTGTTCCGGTTCTTGGTGGGCTGGATGAGCTCTCTCAGGTGGTGCACGAAAATCGTATTGATGAGGTACTGATTGCGATTCCGTCGGCCCCCGGAGAAGTCGTGCGGAAAGTGGTGGAGCTGGCGAGGAACTCAGGGGTGCATTGCCGGATCATTCCTGGAATCTACGAGATTCTTTCGGGGAAAGTTTCCATTGCTCGCATCCGTGACGTGAGTCTTGAAGACCTTCTCCGCCGTGAGCCGGTTCGCCTGAACCTGGAAGAAGTCAAAAATTATCTGAAGGATCGAACTGTTCTTGTTACTGGGGCCGGAGGGTCTATAGGTCGGGAGATTGTTTTCCAGGTCGCTCGATTTTCACCCAAAGAGATTCTTCTTCTGGGGCACGGCGAGAACAGCCTGTTTGAGACCGAAACGGAGTTGAAGCTGAGATGTCCCGATGTGCAATACCACATTATCCTGGGAGACATAAGGGATTACCCCAGGCTTCAACATGTGTTTTGCCAATACAGGCCACAGGTTGTATTCCATGCTGCGGCTCACAAGCACGTTCCCCTTGCAGAGCTGAACCCGAGCGAGGCAGTCTTCAACAACGTGCTGGGAACGAAAAACCTTGTGGATCTCGCCCTTGAATATGAGGTTGAGAGGTTTGTCAATATTTCCACCGATAAAGCCGTGAACCCCGTTTCGGTCATGGGGGCCACAAAGAGAGTGGCAGAGTACCTTGTGCAGCAGGCGGCCCAAAAGGCCCGACCTGGTCAGATTTTTGTTTCAGTGCGTTTTGGAAACGTCCTTGGAAGTCGGGGGAGCGTGGTTCCTCTTTTCCAGAAACTGATTCAGCAGGGAAAACCGATACCGGTGACCCACCCCGATATGAGGCGGTACTTCATGACTATCCCTGAGGCGGTTCAGCTTGTCCTGCAGGCTGCAGGTCTGGGGGAGAACGGGGTGGTTTATGTCCTTGATATGGGAGAGCCGGTCCGGATTGTTGACCTGGCCAGAGACCTTATTCGCCTTTCAGGTTTTGAGCCTGACAGGGATATACAAATCGAGTACGTTGGGATTCGTCCTGGGGAAAAGCTTTTTGAAGAAATCCTGAGTGCTGAGGAAGGGGTTGTGGCCTCCCGCCATGAGAAAATCTTCATTGCTCGGACACCCGTTCCGTCCGATGAGGAGCTCGAGAGGGGTATTGCCCAGCTTCTTGCGGCTGCTCAAAGCTACGATGGCGATTCTATTCGGCAGGCCCTTCGGGCTCTTGTCCCCACATATCGCCCTGATGGAACGTCTGCCCGGGAATCTGAAAGAGAGGGTGTGTAGAAACCGGCGATTTACCAAACAACCTGGGGCTGAGGTCCTGGGGATAAGCTCCGGCCTCGATGGCTGAATTGATTTCAGGAAAAAGAAAGGCTGGCTTTCCCTGGAAGCCCTGGCTCTCTCAAGAGGGCTGTAGAGTTCTCCTGCCAGAAGGCCGAAAAGGACGTCGTCCTTCAAAATCGGGGGTACACCGTCAGCCTTGATGTGGTGAGGGACCGGTCCACAACCTGGAGAAAGAAGCTCTCGCGGGTTGATGCTGTCCCCTCCGATTCAGCGTTGACTCCTGTTTGGCAACCTGTAATATGAGAAGACAGACGCTTATGAATAAGCTGCGGAAACGGCAAGTTCTTGTCACTGCAGTTGGTGGAGGCGTTGGGCAGGCTATCCTGAAGGCCCTGCGATTATCTGGCCTTGACACTTTCCTCGTGGGGACTGACGTTCACCCCTTTTGCGCTGGATTTTCTTTTTGCGATAGGGCTTATCTTGTTCCCCGGGCTGGAGAAGAGGAATACACGTCGAGGATATTTGAAATTTGCTCGAGAGAGCACATAGCGTATCTCTTTCCCGGGTCTGACCCGGAGCTTCTGCCTTTAGCGAGGATGAAAAAGGACCTCCTTCACAGGCTTGGTTGCCAGGTCATTGTATCTGATGAGTCCTGTGTTCAGGTGTGCCGGGACAAGTTGCGAACTTACGAATTCTTTAGAGAGCGAAATCTGCCCTTTGCCGAAACTGCTCTTTACGATTCCCTCGAGGCGTTGGTTGAAAGGCGAGGTTTTCCTGTGATCGCAAAGCCCCTGGATGGCTCAGGATCTTCAGGAGTAAGGGTGCTATTCTCGCGTGAAGATCTCCATGCTCTACAGGATGTTAAACGATACATGTTCCAGGAGTACCTTATCCCGGTGCAGTGGGGTAAGGAACGGGTTACTCCGGAAGATGTTTTCGCTTCCTGGGAGCTTCGACAGGAACACGAGATATCTATTCAGGTTCTCAAAGGCCTGCGTGGAGAGACTCTGGGAATATTCGTAAGCGAAAACGTCCTCAAAAGCGGTATACCGATGAGAGTAGAACCGCGGAGCATTCCCGAGGTAGAATACGTCGCTTTAAAGGTTGCCGAGGCTTTCTGTGACCTCGGCCTCTTTGGTCCCCTGAATATTCAGGGGAAGATTACCCGTCGAGGCTTTGTTGCTTTTGAGGTGAATCCCCGATTCACCGGCATAACGGGAGTGAGAACGCTTCTTGGATTCCGCGAATGTGAGGCGGTCATTCGCTACCTTGAGGGAGAAGAACCCAGCACGATTCAGTCCTCGCTTCGTCCTGATACGACGAAGATTGCACTCCGGTTCGTCGACGAATGCATAATCAGCCGGGAGTCGATAGAGACCCTTGGCAAAAGGAGAGAACTGGGTGTATGAAGGT
>APCU01000070.1 GCA_000347575.1 Candidatus Caldatribacterium saccharofermentans OP9-77CS
TCGGAAGAAAAACGCTTCCTCCCCCGTACCCTTGCAAGGGTACGGGGGCTTTCATTCACTCCGGCTCCCCAGGCCAGGCACCAACAACACCTTCTGCAGCCCACTCCATCGTGATAAGCTCGTCCATGGTGAGGCGAACCCCTTCAGGAACCCTGAGATTTCCCTTGCGGTCGCGAATGGGGCCGGTGAAGGGGCTGAAGGCATACTCAGGATCAGCCATAGCCTTAAGGAGAGCAAAAACGAGGTCGTACACGCTAATTTCACCGTATATCGGATCGTTCACCATTGTCGACTTCAACTGGTCCTCAAAAACAGGGTTAATGGGCATGCCGAAGTCTGCTCCGAGTTCAACGGCCCCCTCGCGGAGGAGCCACCAGTAGTCGACATTCTCGAGATTTTTAGGGGTGTATAGACCAGCATAGACTTTGGCGAAAAAGTCGAAATAGATGGCTTCCCAGTGCACAAGCTGACCTGATGCTACAAAGTTCGGAGCGAACTTGTACATGGGAGAGTAATGTCCAAAACTCGGAAGCCCGTGTTCTGCAGCAACCTGAACAACCGTTGGAGAGTCCTCTGTGAAAGCCAGCACGTCCACTCCCTCAGCAATGAGGGACTCTGCCGCTTCTTTGGCTCCTGCAGGGTCGTACCAGGAAGTCTGGAGCCATCGAACGAGCACCTGAGCATTGGGGTTCACCCTCCGAGCACCCAAAGCAAAGGCATTGATGTGACGCTTGAGTTCCGGAATAGGAAAAGCCCCAACGTATCCGAGCTTCCCGGTTTTCGTTAGTGCTCCCGCAATGACCCCGTTGAGGTAGTACACCTGGTGAAAGTCTGCCATGTACGTGGCCATATTGGGTGCCCTTTTGAAGCCGGAACAGTGGAAGAAAATTTTGTCGGGATACCGCTGAGCCGCACTGAGCGTCCCATCCATGAAACCAAAGCTTGTGGTAACAACGATATCAACGCCCTCCTGGTTGATCAGACGATCGATAACCCCTTCGACTTCTCCCTCCGGTACCGCTTCAACATACACAGTTTCAAGCCAGGGGTAGGTGTCGTCGACAATGCGTCGGGCCTGGTCGTGAGCATAGCTCCAGCCAAAGTCCCCGATGGGCCCAACGTAGATGAACCCGGCCTTAATCTTTGTTTCCTGTGCGTTTCCCAAAGCCACGAAACCAAAACACAGGAGGAACACCAACAGAACTCCCACCGTGAACCGTTTCATCGTTCCACCTCCACACTGGAATTGAATTGTACTAACTGCTCCCTCTCTGATAAGGCACCCCTAAGGAAGCGGGTGGCCCCACTCTCCTGCGAGCTGCTAAACGAGAGACAAAACTCAGGGCCACGAGAGGAAAAAGATATGGAAGGGTATTCAGAAGCTCCGGGGAAACCCGGGCCTGGAAACGAAAAGAAAAATGGTAGAGAACCCCAAAAAGGTATGCTCCCACCATCCCCCAGAGAGGATTCCAGAAGGCAAAAATNGTGAGTGCAATGGCCAGCCATCCCATTCCCGCGGTCATCCCGTAAGACCACGAAGGACGATACCCCAAAGAGAGATATGCTCCCGAAAGCCCGGCAAGAACCCCTCCGAAGAACACGCAGGAGTAACGGACAAGGGTAACGTTGATCCCCATGGCGTCACAGGCTGCAGGGTTTTCCCCCACAGAGCGGATGACGATGCCCCAGCGTGTGTGGAAAAGGACAAACCAGAGAATAACAGCCAACCCTAAACTCACATACACAAAGACATTGTGCTTCTCAAAACCTGGAAGAGCGGAGAGGAAGGGTAAACGAAACACCGGAAGCGTTGTGGCAAGGACTTTCCCCTCGAAATCCCTCCCCAAGACCCCCGAAATCCCCATGCCGAGCATTCCCAGGGCCAGTCCCGAAACCACCTGATTCGTCCGGAGCGTGACACTACAAAAGGCGTGAACAAGCGACGCACATCCGGCAACAACACCAGAAACAACCACTCCCAACCACGGATTCCCCGAAAAGAACGCCGTGGCAAAAGCTGAAAACGCTCCAAGGGACATCAAGCCCTCGACACCGAGGTTCAGTATCCCGGATCGTTCGGCGTAAATTTCCCCTAAAGTCGAAAGAAGCAACGGAACACTGTAGGCCAGGGTCCTTCCAACGACTCCACTAATCCAAAACCCTATCGTACTCATCCTCTTTCTCACCCCACGGTACAACGCGCAATGTAACCCGGTAGTACAAAAGTTGCTCTGAAGCGATGAGGAAAAAAAGCACCAGTCCATTGAGAATGTACATCACCTGGAAGGGAATGCCAAAAGCAATCTTCAACGCATCCTGTCCAGACATAAGAGCTCCAAAAAGAAAGGCACTTGCGAGAACGCCAAGAGGGTTTGCCCGGGCGATCCAGGCAACGATAATGGCTGTGAACCCATATCCAAGGGAAATGTGTGCAGGATGACGAAGCATATGGTGAATGCCGCTTACCTCACCCACCCCTGCAATACCGGCCAGCCCCCCCGAGAGAAAGAGTACCAGAGCTACAACACGCTTTGCAGGAATTCCTGCAAGATGGGCCGCTTTTTCTCCTCTTCCGACAACCCGGAGCTCAAAACCAAAGGTAGTCTTTGCCAAAAGGAAGTAACAGAAAAGAGCCGTGAGGAAGGCAAAAAGGAAGGTCACCAGAGGCACCCGGGTGGTGCCAATGGTGGCAAGCCAGGCCTCCCGGGGAAAGGGATCTGTATAGGCAAATCCCCGAACCGTTTTTCCTTTCCAGGGACCGAGAATGAGGTAAAGCACGAGATTCGCAGCAACATAGTTGAGCATTAGTGTGGTGATGATCTCATTGATCGCCAGCCTGTTCCGGCACCACGCGGCGAAAGTCCCCCATAGTGCTCCTCCCAAAAACCCGAGAACAAACATCACAGGCAAAAGCAGGGAAGGGGGAAAGGGCGAAAAGAGGGCCACCCACGTTCCCACAATGGCTCCGATGAGCATCTGCCCTTCGGCACCGATATTCCATACCGAAGCCTGAAAGGATACCGCAAGACCTGCCCCGATAATGGCCAGAGGAATCATCCGCTTCACCGTTTCAGAAAGAGCGTAGAGACTACCAAAGGCCCCCCGCCAGAAAACCCTGTACGCCTCAAGGGGAGAGATTCCAAGAAAAACAAAAAGCAGGCCACTGACCAGGAAAGCCAGAAGAAGCGAGAGCGCGGAGACAAAGAAAACCATGGAAGCTGAAGGTTCAAGTCCTCTCGTTACTTGGAGCCTTAGCCTCATCGAACCATCACGAGGCGTTCACCCGGAACCCCTCCCATCATCATTCCAATATCCCTGCGATCCTCCTCGCTCCACCCGCTCTGAGGACGCTTCCTCTCGCCGAGGATGGTTCCCCTGTACAGGACGAGTACCCTGTCAGAAAGGGCAAGGATTTCGTCAAGGTCACCAGAAACAAGGAGAATGCCAACACCCTCCTCTTGCAAAGAGAGAAAAAGTCGGTGAATAAAATCAGTAGCCAGAATGTCAAGACCAGCGGTGGGATTGGAAACTACAAGAACACGGGGACGAGAGGCCAGAACCTGTGCCAGGGCCACCCTCTGACGGTTGCCCCCAGAGAGAAGACGTACCGGAAGCTGAGGAACCGGTGGCACAATCCGGTAGGTGGCAATCATCTCTTCCGCATGTTCACGCACCTTCTTCCAGTCCACGAGGATTCCACGGCGGAAAGGTGTTTTCCGGTAATCCCGGAGGAAAAGGTTTTCGGCAAGGGTCAGATCCCCAACAAGTGCCATTCGACGATCCTCAGGAACATACGCCAGACCCGCTTCACGAACTTTCTGGGGGGACCACGTTGTGACGTCCACCTCGCCAAGGAGGATACGTCCCCGCAAAGGAGGACGAAGACCAGCAAGGGCCTCAGTTAGCTCCCGCTGGCCGTTTCCCACCACTCCAGCTATGCCCACGATTTCCCCCTCGCGAACCTCGAAAGACACTCCTCGTACCCTGGGGAATCCCCGGTCATCCAGCACCCAGAGGTCCTCAACTCGAAGGAGAGAGCAACCAGGAGAAAGCGGCTTTTTGGGCAGGGAAAGCGTGATCTTCTCCCCCACCATCATGGCGGCGAGGGTTTCGAAATCGGCTTCGCCTCGTGGAACCGTCCCCACCACTTTTCCCTTTCGGAGAACAGTAATGCGATCGCCGATCTCTCCCACTTCACCGAATTTATGGGTGACAAAAAGACTGGTCTTTCCTTCTTCCTTCATCCTCTGCAAAACAAGGAAAAGCCTCTCCACATCCTTGGGGGTGAGCACAGAGGTGGGTTCATCGAGGATGAGAATCTCGGCCTTTCGAAGGAGGGCCTTCAGAATTTCCACCCGTTGCTGTTCTCCAGCAGAGAGCTGCCACACCCGGGCATCCGGATCCACATCAAGACCGTATTCCCTCGAGAGGTCCCGAATCATCTCCCGTGCCCGCAAAGCAGGGAAAAGGTGGGGAACTCGAGGAAATCCAAGCACAACGTTTTCCCAGACGGTATGGTTGGGAATGAGGCGAAAGTGCTGGTGAACCATCCCGATACCCAGCTCTATGGCCACCCGGGGTGAAGGTATACGAACCTCTTTCCCCCGGAGGACAATAGCCCCCCCATCGGGCTGGTGGATCCCGTAGAGGATGTTCATGAGCGTGGTCTTCCCCGCTCCGTTCTCCCCAAGAAGAACGTGGACTGTTCCCCGCTCAACCCCAAAGCTTACCCGATCATTGGCAAGGATACCCGGTGGGAAAATTTTGGTTATGTCTCGAAAAACCACAATTTCCTGACACTCACAAGACATGCTCTTCCTCCTGAGGCACTCAACAACTCGTAATTATACTATCAGGGATTTGCAAGCAGCAATCTTCCTGCTACAATTGTGACAACTTCTTCAAAGGGGGGAGAATATGCTGGGGCTGCACGACTTCTGGATTATCCTTGCGTACCTTCTCTGTATTGGGAGCACCCTGCTCTGTGTGGTATACGGCCTGGTCAACTGGAACCGGGGTGGAGAGGGTGTGCAACCGGAGAAAATCCTCCGCTGGGAGAAAGAAGAAGAGGAGCTAACGGAGTAAGGAGGGAGAAGCATGTACCGTCTTGCCCTTGTGCTTGCAACGCTTGTGTACCTCCTCATCACGGGGTATCTTGGATACGTCGCCTACCGGAGGACCAGGACAACCACAGACTACCTTCTTGCCGGGCGGGAAGCCCACCCCTACATCATGGCCATGTCGTATGGGGCAACGTTCATCAGTACCTCGGCCATTGTGGGTTTCGGAGGGACAGCAGCACTCTTTGGGTTGAGCCTTCTCTGGCTCACGTTCCTGAACATCTTCGTCGGGATATTCATCGCCTTCGTCTTTTTCGGCCACCGGACCCGTGCCATGGGATATAACCTCGATGCACACACCTTTCCAGAGCTTCTGGGAAAGCGTTTCCAGTCGAGATTCATCCAGGTCTTCAGCGGCATTTTGATCTTCCTCTTCATGCCCATCTACGTCTCTGCAGTCCTCATGGGAGCCACGCAGTTTCTCACCGTGAACCTCAAGGTGGATTACGAAGCCGGTCTTCTACTCTTTTCCGCCATTGTCGCCCTCTACGTCATCATGGGGGGCTTGAAAGGTGTCATGTACACCGATGCCTTTCAGGGGACTGTGATGTTCGCTGGTATGCTCTCTCTCCTCTTTCTCACCTACTACCGCCTCGGGGGTGTGACCCAGGCTCACGAAGCCCTCACCGCTCTCACCCCAAAAGCCCAAGAGGTCTTTGGTGCCATGGGACACCGAGGATTCACCAGCATGCCTGCCTTTCTCTCTCCTCTCTGGTGGACGGTCGTATCCACAATTGTCCTTGGAGTGGGCATTGGGGTTCTGGCGCAACCACAACTTGTTGTCCGCTTCATGACTGTGCGGAGCAGCAGAGAGCTCAACCGGGCCACGGCCATTGGAGGGATTTTCATCCTCGCCATGACGGGAGTCGCTTTTGTCGTTGGGGCACTCACCAACGTCTACTTCTTCAACACCACCGGTCAGATTTCTTTCCTCGCTGCCCACAAACAGGTCGATTCCATCATCCCCCTCTTCATCGAAAGAACCATGCCTTCATGGTTTAGCATCCTCTTCCTCGTCACGCTTTTTGCTGCAGCCATGTCCACCATGAGTAGTCAATACCACACGATAGGCACAGCCCTGAGTCGTGACATCTTCGAAACGCTCACAGGGCGAAGGGGCACCATCGGCCTCAACCGTATTGGAACGTCCATCGGAATTATTCTGAGCACCTTCCTCGGGTGGGGTCTGCCTCGCTTCTATGGCGCGGGTTCAGAGATCATTGCCCGGGGAACCTCCATTTTCTTCGGTCTCTGCGCTTCAACGCTCCTCCCCATGTACATCGGGGCTTTGTACTCCCGCCGCATCACTAAGGCCGGAGCCATTGCCGGAATGGTCGCAGGCTTTGCCGCAAGCATGTTCTGGTTCCTCTTCGTGCATGAAAAGGAATCCCAGGTCCTTGGGTTGTGCCAGGCCCTTTTTGGACGGGGGGCCCTGTGGGGTCTTCCCTGGAAAGTCGTGGATCCCATCGTTATTGCGCTTCCTCTTGCTGCCCTTGCAACTGTCCTAGTGAGCCGCTTCACGCAACCCCCAGACGAAACTCACCTCAAAACCTGCTTCAATGGCCTCTCATAAAAGACGGCACCGGGAAACCGGTGTTTCCCGGTGCCAGAGCGTGGTATAATACTTCAAAAAGCAAAAAACTGCCTGCGGTGAGGAAGCGAAATGCTTCTGAAACCAAGGGGGTTGGTGAACCTGGTCTACTCCTCCCGCAGGCCAGGTTTTTGTTTTATGCAGGATACAGGGAGGTGACAGTATGCTGACGAGAGACGTTCCACTCAATGTGCGAGAGTGGATGCAAGGTGTCATCAAGGAAGAAGAAATCAACCGGTACCTTGTCAACGGGCGTGATTTTATCAATGACGAGGAGATTGAAGAACTCCTCCGAAAGCACCGGAATCCTGAACCCCAGAGGGTCCGGGACATTATTGCCAAATCCCTTGCTCTGGAACGTCTTGAACCGGAGGAGACTGCAACGCTCCTCAACGTTGAGGATGAGGAGCTGTGGGAAGAAATTTTCCAGGCAGCGGGTGAGGTAAAACGGAAGGTCTACGGAGACCGCATCGTCACTTTCGCCCCACTGTACTGTAGCAACTTCTGCGTCAACAATTGCCTCTACTGCGGATTTCGAAGGGACAATCACCTGCAGAAACGGCGGCGGCTCACCATCGAAGAGGTCCGGAGGGAAGCAGAAGCCTTAGTCTCCATGGGGCATAAACGCCTCATCATGGTGTACGGAGAGCATCCTCTTTCCGATGTTGACTATATTGCCAGAACCATCCAAACCGTCTACGAAACAAAAGTCGGCAATGGGGAAATTCGCAGGGTTAACGTCAATGCAGCACCCATGGACATTGCCCGCCTTCGAATTCTCAAAGAAGTTGGGATCGGGACGTTCCAGGTTTTTCAAGAGACATACCACCACGAAACGTATCGAAAGGTTCACCCCGAGGGAACCCTCAAGGCCCATTACCGGTGGCGCCTTTATGCGCTGCACCGGGCCCAGGAAGCAGGAATCGATGATGTAGCCATTGGGGCACTCTTTGGACTCTACGACTGGAAGTTTGAGGTTATGGGGCTTCTCTACCACACCATAGACCTTGAACGGCATTTTGGAGGAGTCGGACCCCATACCATTTCCTTCCCTCGCCTTGAGCCGGCCATTAATACCCCCTTCGTCCAGGAAACACGATACAAGGTCTCTGATCGGGACTTCAAGCGGCTTGTGGCCGTTATCCGCCTCTCTGTTCCCTATACCGGAATGATTATTACCGCTCGAGAGCCAGCACATATCCGTCGTGAGGTCATCCCCGTGGGGTGTACACAGACCGACGCTTCCACGCGTATTGGCATTGGGGCTTACAGTGATCGGTATACCGAGCAGGACCTCAAGCGACAGCAGTTTCAGATTGGCGACCCCAGGTCTTTAGACGAAGTGGTGCGAGAACTCGCTGAGATGGGATACATCACGTCTTTCTGCACCGCAGACTACCGCTGTGGGAGAACCGGGAAATACTTCATGGGGATCGCCAAAAAGGGCAAAATCCACCATTTCTGCATGCCAAATGCCATCCTCACCTTCAAGGAGTACCTCATCGATTACGCCTCTCCAGAAACCCGGAGTGTCGGCGAAAGGCTCATCGAACAGAAGTTTGCTGAGCTTGACGAGGCTCTGAAACCCCTTGTTCGGGAGTACCTGGAGCGAATCGAACGTGGAGAAAGGGACCTTCGCATTTGAGGATTGGCTGAAGGAAATCCAGGAAGAAGTGGCGAAAAGAAATCTCTCAGATGCCCTGCGTACCATCGCCGAGAAAATCCTCGAGCGCTACGGTGCGCGGGTATGGTTTGCCGAAATTTTGGGAAAACGATGGTCCTATGTTACCGGATGCGGAGGGGAAGACCCTCTTCCCCTCCGTCAGATTCCCCTCACACCACGCTTTGGACTTGTGGCAGAGAAATGGGAATGCATTCCTCCTTCAGAGGGGGAGGCGATACTTGCTTTTCTGAGAGAGCTCCTTGCTCAGACAGGAACTTCCTCGGTAAAAAGCGAGGGCTGAGAGAAGGAAGAAACGGCCTTTTTACCCCGGAACAGGAGAAAAGGTAGAGCTCTTGTGGCAGAGGGCCCGAGCTTTTTGAGGACTTCCGGGGTGATGTGAACTCCCTGCCGGCGCAACCTAAGGATGTTCTTGGCCGTTTCTGGTCCAATTCCGGGGACACGGATGAGCACCTCATAGGGTGCTTGATGGACCTCAACGGGAAAGTACTCGGGATGCCGCAGCGCCCAGACGGTCTTGGGGTCTTTCGAGAGGAAGAGATTGCCATCGTCCCTCAAGGGTATTTCCTCAAAGGAGAAACCGTACTTCCGGATGAGAAAATCGGCCTGGTACAGCCGGTGTTCCCGCCAGGTGGAAACCCCAGGCATGTCCTCAAGTGGGGTTCCCACAACGGGTTGAAAAGCGCTGTAGTACACACGCTGTGCCTGAAACTCCCGATAAAGCACAGCCGACACTTTGAGGATTTCCCGGTCCTTTTCCCCGGCTGCTCCTACAACGAACTGAGTGGTGAATCCTCCACGGAGCTCCCCTCTTTTCTGGAGTTCCCGAAACCAGAAAAACTTCTCAAAGATGCGTGTAAAGTCCTTCTCAGGGGCAATTCTTTTGAGATGCTCCAGGGAAGGCGCCTCGAGGTTCACAGAAATACGGGTCGCAAACTTTGCGGCTTCTTCCACAAAGTCAAAGCCGACTTCAGGCAGAACTTTCAAATGGATGTACCCCGGGAAACGGTACCGGGAGCGGAGCATCTCAGCCACCTTAATCATGTCTTCCATTGCCCGGGAGGGTTCCCGGAAAACTGCTGAGCTCAGGAAAAGCCCCTGCACAAGACCTCTCTCGTAGAGGTTCATGAAAAGACGAGCAAGCTCTTCGGGGACGAACGTTGCTCGAAGAGAGGGCCTTCCAGCCCGATTCGCACAGTAGAAACAGTTGTGAATACACTCGTTGGAGAGGAGTATCTTCAGAACCGGGACCCTTCGACCATCGGGGAGGGCAACAGGGTAAATCCATCCACCCCTGGGATGGCGGATGCGTGACTCTCCCCCAAAACACGACCCGCACAGGTCAAACCGTGCTTCAGAACCAAGAAGGACAAGCTTTTCCTCAAGATCTTTCACCGTCTGCCCCCCAAAATACATTGTACCTCTTCCCCAAATATTCTGCCTGTATAGGTCCACATCATGTGGGACACTCAACAAGTCCGGTGTCTCTCAGGTACTCCCAAGGACTCCTGTACCCCAAGCTCCAGTGTGGTCTTTTCCTATTGTACACCTCTTCCGTCCACCTTTTAAGGTGGAACCTCATGGTTGCAAGATCTACTTCATCCTCATAGTGCGGGGAGAACTCCTCCCGGAAGGTTCGGTTGAGCCGTTCCACCATCCCATTGAGCTTGGGAGACCTTGGAGGAAGGACGAAGAGCTTGATACCGTATTCCTTGCGAGGACCCTC
>APCU01000071.1 GCA_000347575.1 Candidatus Caldatribacterium saccharofermentans OP9-77CS
TGTGCTCATCGTTGAGGACATCGTGGACACGGGACTAACTCTGCGACACCTCAAGGAGGTGCTCTCCACCCGGGGCCCGGCAAGTCTTAAGGTGTGCGCGCTTTTGAGCAAACCTGAGAGAAGGCTCGTGCAGGACCTAACCATCGATTACCTGGGGTTTGAGATTCCCAACTGTTTCGTCGTGGGGTATGGTCTGGATTACGCAGAACGGTACCGGAACTATCCCTTTATCTTTGTCCTGAAGCCCGACTACTATCACGATGCCCAGAGGGAAGGAAAGGGTCAGTGCGGATGAACAATATTCCTGGTGGGAGATTTTACCGGAACTTAGGATTCTATCTTCTCTTCCTTATCATTGTGATTTCCCTGGCCACCTCGCTTATGCAGCGCGAGGCCCCTCCACAGGTACTGACCTACAGTCAGTTCCTTGACGCGGTGCAGCGGGGAGCCGTCCGCCGGGTGGTCATTGCTGACCGGAGTATCAGCGGGCAGATGCTTGACGGGACTCGTTTCACCACTTATGCCCCTGAAGACCCCGAGCTCATCCGGATTCTCCGGAATCAGAACGTTGAGATCGAGGCGCGTCCCCCTGTTGAACCGTCCTGGTGGACGAGGATTCTGAGCTCACTCTTTCCCACGATTTTACTCATTGTGGTGTGGATTTTCCTCCTGCAGCAGATTCAGGGGGGGAGTAAAGTGACCTCTTTCGTGAAAAGCCGGGCCAAGCTCGTGGACCCGGAGAAGGTCAGGGTCACCTTTGACGACGTTGCCGGTATTGATGAGGTGAAGGAGGAACTGAAGGAAGTTGTGGATTTTCTGAAAAACCCCCGGAAGTTCCAGAAAATCGGCGCCCGAATCCCCCGGGGTGTGCTGCTCTATGGTCCTCCGGGCACAGGGAAGACCCTTCTTGCCAAAGCCATTGCCGGAGAGGCAGGGGTGCCCTTCTTCAGCATCAGCGGTTCGGACTTTGTGGAGATGTTCGTGGGAGTTGGGGCGGCACGGGTTCGGGACCTTTTCGCCAACGCCAAAAGAAACGCTCCCTGCATCGTCTTTGTCGACGAACTTGATGCCGTGGGACGGCACCGGGGGGCAGGACTTGGGGGGGGACATGACGAGCGAGAGCAAACGCTCAACCAGCTCCTTGTGGAGATGGATGGTTTTGACCCCAATCAGGGTGTAATCCTCATCGCTGCCACAAATCGTCCTGATATCCTTGACCCTGCCCTTTTGCGCCCGGGGCGGTTTGACCGGCGCATTGCTGTTCCCCAGCCGGATGTCAGGGGACGGGAGGCCATTCTCAGGGTGCACGTTCGGGGGAAACCCCTGGGGAAAGACGTCGACCTTGAGGTTCTGGCGCGTCGCACGCCTGGCTTTGTTGGAGCAGATCTTGCTAATCTCGTGAACGAAGCGGCCATCCTTGCGGCCCGCAAGGGGAAGGATGTCATCGAAATGGAGGATTTTGAGGAGGCTATCGACAAGGTCATTGCCGGACCGGAACGGAAACACATCATCATCAGCGAACGAGAGAAACGCATCATCGCGTACCACGAAGCAGGGCATGCTCTTGTGGCGAAGGTCCTGCCAAACAGTGATCCAATCCACAAGATTTCCATCATCCCCCGGGGGGGTGTCGCCCTGGGGTACACGTTGCAGCTCCCTGCGGAGGACCGGTACCTCCTCACCAAGCAGGAACTCATGGCGCGCCTTTCCATTCTCCTCGGAGGACGGGTGGCGGAGGAAGTGGTTTTCAAGGATGTGACGACCGGTGCCCATGACGACCTCAAGAAAGCCACGGAAATCGCCCGGGAGATGGTCTGCGAGTACGGCATGAGCGAGCTCCTTGGCCCTCTGACCCTCGGCAGAAAGCACAAGGAGGTTTTCTTGGGACGTGACATTGCCGAAGACCGGAACTACAGTGAGGAAATCGCCTATGCCATCGATAGGGAAGTCCGGGCCCTTATTGATCAGGCGTACGAGCGGGCAAAGGACATCATCGTCCGGTACCGGGAGAAGCTCGACGCGCTGGCGAAAGAGCTGGTGGAAAAAGAGGTCCTGGGGCGGGAAGACATCGAGCGGATTCTGGACATCCCCCAGGACGAAAGTCCTTCCAAAGGAGGAGAAAAGGTCCATGAAAGCGAACACGCTGCGTATTGGTCTGACCGGAGTAGCCAGCATGGTGGTGAATGAGGAGACCACGGCAGACCGCTTTGACCCCGATATGGTGCCCGCTTTCGCAACCCCTATGCTTGTGTCGCTCATGGACAACGCTGCCCACGAAGCGGTTAAGCATCACCTTCCCGAAGGGTACGTCAGCGTGGGAACAAGAATCAGCATCTCCCATATCGCAGCAACCCCAAAGGGCATGAAGGTCACTGCCCGGGCCACCCTTGTGGAGATTTACCGGAACCGTCTCGTTTTTGAAGCCGAGGCCTTTGACGAGGTCGAGAAAGTAGGGGAAGGGCGCCTGGAACGATTTGTGGTGAACAGGGAATGGTTCATGAAGCGCCTTGAGGCCAAGGCTAGCGTGAAGAAGCGAGGTCTGGTGGAACAATGAGACAGTTTGCCGTTTTTGGACTGGGTATTTTTGGGAGCAGCATCGCCATCGCCCTGTACCAGCAGGGGTTCACGGTTCTTGGAGTGGACATCGAAGAGGACCCGGTAAAAGAGATGGCGGGGAAAATCACCGAGGTGGTCCAGGCTGATACCACCGATGAGAAGGTGCTCGAGGCCCTGGGGGTGAAGAACTTCGATGTGGCCATCGTGAGTATCGGGAACGACATCCAGTCGAGTGTTCTCACCACCCTTGCGGTGAAGGAACTCGGGGTTCCCTTCATTGTCGCCCGGGCAATCAACGAGATGCATGGGAAGATTCTGGAGAAAATCGGAGCGGATCGGGTGATTTTCCCCGAGCGGGATATGGCCCTGAGAGTGGCGAAAACTCTGGCTTTCCCCAACGCCATACGGACGGAGGAGCTCTTCCCGGGGTACAACATTGTGGAGGTGAGGCTTCCTGCGCTCCTCCATGGAGTCTCCCTGGGGAAGGCCCAGCTGCGGAATCGCTACGGTATCACTGTTCTGGCCATCAGGAGGGATAACGAGTACCGAGTTTCGCCCTCGGCCGACGAGGTGCTACTCAAAGGGGACATCATCTACGTTCTGGGGAATGAGCAGCAGTTGCGGAAGTTCTTTAAGGAAATGGTGGAAAGCCGCAATGGAAAGGTTGTGGAGGTATGAAGGCGCAGCTTGAGTGCTTCACCTGCAACATCCGTCAGGCCCAGGAAGCTGCGGAAATCGCTGGGGCTTCCTTCGACCTTCTCTGGAAGGTTTCCCAGAGGGTCTGTGCGCTTTACGCCCAGGCGGATCCCTGCTGGACACCTGCGTACATGACCACTCTGGCGCACCAGATTGCCAAGGAAGCCACAGGGGTCGAGGACATTTACTACCGTTTCAAGCGGCATTACAACCGCATGGCCCTTGAGCTTTATGGAAGGCTTAAAGAGTTCGTGGCCTCTGGGGAAAATCGCCTTGAACGAGCAGTTCTTGTGGCCATTGCGGGGAACATCATCGACCTTGGAGTGTACCGGGAGGTGGATGTGGAGGGCATTCTCACCCAGGTGACCTCTGCCCAGTGGGGGAGGTACGATTTCCCTGCTTTTGCTGCTGACCTTTCCCGGGCACGAACCATTGTATACGTTGGGGATAACGCAGGGGAAA
Source organism: Candidatus Caldatribacterium saccharofermentans OP9-77CS (assembly GCA_000347575.1). GTDB lineage: Bacteria > Atribacterota > Atribacteria > Atribacterales > Caldatribacteriaceae > Caldatribacterium > Caldatribacterium saccharofermentans. The sequence goes on from APCU01000071.1 coordinate 3,715, forward strand.
TTGTTTTTGACCGGATTCTCGTGGAGGAGATACAGAACCTGGGGGAGAAGGAGATTTTCTTCGTCGTCAAGGGAGGTCCCATCTCAAACGATGCCCTTCTTGAGGATGCTTGTGAAGCCGGCCTTGAAGGGCTGGTGCATTTGCTCACCACGGGCCAGGCCGAAACAGGCATCGACCTTTCGCGGGCACCCCTTGAGCTTCAGGAGGTCTGGAAGAGAGCCGACCTCATTATCTCCAAAGGACAGGGGAACTTTGAAACCCTGAGCGGTCGGGGGGAGAATATCTACTTCCTCCTCAAGGCAAAGTGTGTTCCTGTGGCGCGGGAGTTTGGTGTTCCCCAGGGTGCGCTGATTCTCAAGCGGAATCTCGGGTGAGGCCATGGAGAAGGTTCTCGTTCGCTCAAGTGGCGGAGTGGTGGTGCAGAGAAAGGGCTCTTCCTTCGAAGTGCTCCTCATCCGTAAACGAGGTTCTCCCTTCTGGACGCTTCCCAAGGGGCATCTTGAGGGAGGAGAAAGTGAGGAAGCTGCAGCGCTGCGAGAGGTTGCCGAAGAGACGGGATGTGTTCCCCGCCTGGGCCCAAGGATTGGAGAAATTGCCTTCACCTATGAGCGCAACGGACGGCTTTTTGAGGAACACGCCGCCTTCTACCTCATGGAGGCGATGACCCGGGGTTCCCTCCCTCCACAGGATGAGGTCGAGGAGGTTCGGTGGGTTGACCTCGCTCAGGCGCTGGACTTACTCCACTATGAGAATGAGCGGGGCATCCTGAAGAGGGCTCAGGAGTACCTTGAGGCTCAGAGAGCAAATTTTTAGCGAATTTTCTCCCCGACCGTGACAAAACCCTTGACAGTGCGCTAAAATACTGGCAAAAGAGAAAAAGCCTTGTTTCGTCCTGAAGAGGACGACATGGGGTTGTGTGGGAGTTGCACAGAAGGTGCAAGGAGGTTTCCGGGTGGAACTTTTGAAGATTTCGTCCCGAACCAGGCCGGCAGCTTTAGCCGGGGCGCTGACGGGAGCCATTCGGGAGCATGGGCGGGCAGAAATGCAGGCAGTGGGAGCAGGTGCGGTGAACCAGGCAGTGAAGGCTATTGCCATTGCTCGGGGGTACCTTGCTCCAAGTGGTATTGACCTTGTCTGTATCCCGGCTTTCGTGGACGTGAAAATTGACGATTCGGAAAAAACGGCGATACGCTTCATCGTACTTCCGGCTTAAAATTCATTTTCAGGAAAAGGAGGTTTGGGGAGGATGAACAAGCAGGAACTGGTGGGTACTCTTGCGGAGGAGCTCAAAAAGGAGGGTATGGCTATCACCAAAAAGGACACTGCTCGCATCGTGGATACAATGCTTGAGGTTATCCAGAACGCTCTGCGGAAGGGTGAGAAGGTCCAGCTTGTGGGGTTTGGAACCTTTGGGGTGAAGAAGAGAGCAGGACGCAGGGGGAGAAACCCGCAGACTGGGAAGGAGATCCATATCCCTGAAACGAAAGTACCTTTCTTCCGTCCAGGAAAGCTCCTGAAGGAAGTCGTGAAGTGACGGCAATCCTCCACAGGGAAAGCTCTTTTTCCCTGTGGGGGTCTCTTGTGTTTGTGGTGTTTCCCGAGTATACTCTTGAGAGTAGAGGTGCGCCCGTAGCTCAACAGGATAGAGCGTCGGCCTCCGGAGCCGAAGGTTGTGGGTTCAATTCCCGCCGGGCGCACCAGTTTTTTTGGGGTTTTCGGCGAGAGCGCCTCTCTGTCTTTATCGTACTCCCTCTGCGGGATGTTGCCACCGGGTTTTTCTCAAGAACGAATGAAGTGGCTTTTGGGCATGGTCCATGGTACAATTTCCCCAGAGCCTGGAGTCGCTTCAGGGGCACCGGGTTTTGAAGGGTGGGAGTACTACGGGTTCGGCTTGGGAACGGCAGAATCTCCCCGGAGGAACCTTGCTGTGGCGCCTGGGGAAGCGCGTACTTGCACCGTATTTCCTCAGTTTTCCCCTTGAGGTAGAGGGTGAGCTACCCCCTCCGCCTTTCCTGCTTGTTGCCAACCACCTCAGCGCTCTCGACCCCTTTCTCATTGACGCCCTTGTTCCATACCCGATTGTCTGGGTGGCCAACCGGCTGATTTTCGAGCACCCCTTTCTCGGTCCTCTGATCCGTGCCGTGGGCGCCATTCCCAAAAGAAAAGCCCTGCCCGACTGCCGCGCGGTCCGGGGTATCTTCCGGGTGCTGGAGAGAGGAGGAGTGGTGGGGCTTTTCCCTGAAGGAGGAATTCCCTGGAACGGGGTGAACCGGGGAGTGACTCCAGCAACGGAGAAACTCCTTGCCCGGCTCCAGGTTCCGGTGGTTTTCGCCCACATCCAGGGAGCTTGGATGCGCAAACCCCTCTGGGCAGACCACTCTCGCAGGGGTCCGGTGTTCATTCGCTTTACCCTCACCGCCTGTGGCTCTCTCCCGTCTTTCTGGCATTCTGAGTGGGAGTGGCAGAAGCGTCACCGGATTTCCTTTCAGGGGGAAAGACGGGCTGAGGGCATTGAACGGGTGGTGTTTTTCTGCCCCGCCTGTGGGAGGTTCCGCAGCATCATCGGGAAGGGGAACGAGGTGCTCTGCCTTTCCTGTCACAGGAAGTGGACCATCGATGCGTATGGCTTCATCGATGGGCTCACCCAGGAGGAATTCACCGCAAACCAGGAAAGTCTCCTTGGTGCTTTTTGCGAACACACCCCTGAAATCGTGTTCCCGAAGGTCCTCGTAACGGAGCGAACCTACCCTGGAGGGGCACTTCGGAGTTTTTCCTTCGGTCCGGTTGTGGTGAACCGGGAAGGACTGCTTGTCCGGGGGAAATTCTTCCCGTTCTCTGAGATTCGCGGTGAGAATACCTTTCTGAAGAAGGTTTTTGAGTACACCTCTGGCAGGCACCTCATACGCTTCCACTTGGAAAAAGACGCTTTCTTGCTTCTGAGTCTTGTGCGGTTGCGGAAAGGCGATGTTGTCCGGTGCCTTTCCTCGCCTTCCCTCCGTTGACTTTTCCTCGCTTTGTGCTATAGTTTCTGTAAAAGGTGCGTCGAAAGACGATGAAGGGGAGTAGTAGGGGAGTCTGAAGAGGTGCAGAGAACCGGGGAAGGTGGAAGCCGGTCCTCTTCTTCCCTGAATCCGCCCTGGAGTTGTGGGTACGAACGGGAGTAGTGCCCAACGCGCTTTAGGCGCGTTAGCGTTTTGAGGGTGGGCAACCACCGAAGAAGGGTGGCACCGCGGGAGAGCTCTCGCCCCTTGGGCGAGAGCTTTTGTTTTCTGGAGGAGAGACACAATGGAAGTTCCCGAGGTTCCCCAGTACCTTCTGGGGACAGAAAAGGAGGTTTTCCTCTGTCCCTTCCCCGTGGCCTGGGGACGAGAGGCGATGGTAGTCAGCTGCTTTTCTCCGGGAGATACGGTGGTGTGTCTGGTCTCTGGAGAAAGGGGAGAACACTGGGTCAGGGTTGCCGAGGGCTTCGGGCTTTCGGTCATCCGCCTTGAGGGATATGGAGGGAAGCCTCCACAGGTGGAGGACCTTTATCTCCTCTTTGAGGCCGAGAAGGCAAGCTCCATCAAAGGGGTGTTCGTCACCCATGTGGGGAGGGAGGAGCCTTTCGCTGTTGAGCTTGAGGCTCTGGGAAGGGTGTGCAGGTCTTTTGATGTGCTGTACGCCCTTGATGTGAGCGAGTCCTTTGGGGTTTTCCCCCTGTCCCTGGACGAAAGCGCTGTGGATGTGGCGGTGGTGGAGAGTCCGTTGCTTTCCAGGAACCGTTCACTCCTTGTTGTGGGGGAAAAGACCTGGAGGGCGAAGCCTTCAGCCCGCTGCCCCCTTTTTGATGGTGCATGGCATGGCGGCTTTCCCTTCGGTGACTTGTCTGAGGTTCCCTGAAGGAGTTGTGGAGGACGAGGTCCTTCTGGCCCTTGAGCGAGAAGGCATATGGAGCGGGAAGGTGGCAAAAAAGGACAGAACCATCTGGGTGCGACACGGTGATGCCCTGAAGGTTGCTGAAACCCTGGGACTCTGCTTTTTGTCCTTGGAGAGGTCCTGAGAGGCAAGGGCCAGAAGGTGAATATTTCAACCATTCTTGCGGGAGTGGAGGTGGACTGGAGTGGCTGAAACCATTCGTATTCTCTGTGCCCATGGGGTTCCGGAGGACATGGTCAAGCGGCTTTCTGAAGAAATTGGACCGGTGGAGGTACTCTCCTCACACGATGAGGAAGAAATTCTCCAAGCCATTCAGGATAAGGATGTTTTTGTCGTCCGTTCCAAACCCCAGGTGACTGCCCGCATCATCGAAAATGCCCCAAGGCTCAAGGTTGTTGCCCGTCCTGGAGTGGGAACGGATAACATCGACAAGAGGGCCTGCGAAGCTCGAGGCATTCAGGTCATCAATACTCCCGAAGCTTCGGCTTCAAGTGTTGCCGAACTCACTGTGGGACTGGCCATCGCCCTTCTGCGCCATCTGTACCTCACCTGTGCGTTCCTGAAAGAGGGGAAGTGGGCCAAGGGCCAGTACACGGGGAAGACCATCGAGGGGAAAACCTGGGGGGTTGTGGGCTTTGGCAGTATCGGCCGAAGGGTAGCGGAAATCGTGAAGGCCATGCGGGCGGAAGTCCTCGCCTACGACCCGTATGTTCCGGAAGAAGAATTCACCCGGCGGGGAGTCAAACGAGCCTTCCGGCTTGAGGAGCTCCTTGAGCGAAGCGACATTGTCTCGCTCCATGTGGTCTTAAATAGTGAGACCACGGGTCTTTTCTCTGAAGAGATGCTCCGGAAGATGAAAAAAGGTGCGTACCTCATCAACACCTCGCGGGGGAAGGTAATCGACCAGAAGGCTCTCCTTCAGGTGCTTCGGGAAGGACACCTTGCCGGTGTGGCTCTGGATGTATACGAAACCGAGCCACCTCAGGACCTTGAGCTTCTCACCCATGAGAACGTCATCTGCACGCCCCATATTGGGGGAAGCACCGAGGAAGCGTTCCTCAACGCCACGGAGGTTTTGGTGAATAAACTCAAGGCGCTGTTTCGCCTGGGAGAGGGGGTTCCAATCGGGTACTGATGGAAAAGCCCTTTGAAGTCCTCGACCACACTGCGGATATCGGTCTTGTAGCCTGGGGAAGGTCCCTGGAGGAGCTTTTCGCGAACGCCGCGCTGGGAATGTTTTCTCTTATCGGGGCGTTAGAAAAGGTAGATGGGGGGTTCACGGCAGAAGTTGCCGTTGAGGGAAGCGACTACGAGGACCTTCTTGTGACCTGGCTCAATGAGCTGCTCTACCTTTTCGAAGCTGAGGAAGTGCTTCTCAAGGCCTTTGACATCCAGGAACTCGGGCAGTATTACCTCAGGGCTCGGGTTTCCGGAGAACCCCTGGACTTTGAGAGACACGAGCTTTTCCGGGTGGTGAAGGCCTGCACGTACCACGAGGTGAAAGTGGAGGAAGTTGAGCCAGGGCTTTTCCGGGCACAGGTATACTTCGATATCTGAAAGGAGGTTGAGCATATGGCTGAGTGGAGTGGGCCACTGCAGAAGATAGACGACTGGCGCTGGCGAATTCCCAAAGACTACAAACACGGCATGAAGGTTGAGGGAGTCATTTACGCCAGTGAGAAGATGATTAAGGCCATCCGGAAGGACCAGGCCCCGGAACAGGTGGCCAACGTCGCCTTTCTCCCGGGGATTGTGGGGAAGTCGCTGGCCATGCCCGATATCCACTGGGGGTATGGGTTCCCTATTGGGGGTGTGGCGGCCACCCTTTTCGGGGAAGGGGTGATTTCCCCGGGGGGTGTGGGGTTTGACATCAACTGTGGGGTTCGGGTAGTGAAGACGAACCTCACAAAAGACGAGGTTCTCCCTCGCCTTGAAAAGCTCCTTTCGGTTCTTTTCCGGAACATTCCCTCCGGTGTGGGTTCGGAGGGCAAGCTTTCCTTTTCACCAGCAGAACTCCGCAAGGTCATGACCCAGGGAGCGCAGTACGTGATTTCCCGGGGGTTTGGCTGGCCGGAGGACAAGGACCACATCGAGGAAGGTGGGGCCATGGAGGGAGCTGACCCTGATGCGGTGAGCGACAAGGCTGTTGAGCGGGGGAAGGACCAGCTCGGAACTCTGGGTTCGGGGAACCACTTCCTGGAGATTGAGGTGGTGGAACGAATCTTTCGTCCGGACATTGCGGAAGTTTTCGGGCTCTTTGAGGGACAGGTCATCATCATGGTCCACACCGGTTCCCGGGGGTTTGGTCACCAGATCTGTACCGACTACCTCCAGAAGATGCAGAACGCCATGAACCGCT
>APCU01000072.1 GCA_000347575.1 Candidatus Caldatribacterium saccharofermentans OP9-77CS
AAAAGACCACACTGGAGCTTGGGATACAGGAGTCCTTGGGAGTACCTGAGAGACACCGGACTTGTTGAGTGTCCCACATGATGTGGACCTATACACTTGATTGACACAGGGAACATTTCCCGGTATCCTAATTGAGGGTTGCCCATGGGAGCGGAGAGTACGGAGACCAGAGGAGCACGTCCATCTTCCCGAATGGGGGAAGGTGGATTTTTTTGTGTCTCTTTTCGGGAGGTGGGAAAGGGTGTGGGCGCACCGGCATCTTCTGGGGATACGTCCTTTGACGAGAGAGGACATTCTCCTTGTCCTCGAGCGGGCGGCGCACTGGCGGGAGTTCCTCGAGGCCTCCCCGAAATTTGAGAACATCCTTTCGGGATACTCTATGGTCTGCCTGTTCTTTGAGCCCAGTACGAGGACCCGGATGTCCTTTGAAATGGCGGGGAAGCTTCTGGGCATGAATGTGCTGAATTTTTCTCTGGAGGGAAGCAGTCTGGAGAAAGGAGAGAGTTTTCGGGATACTGTCCGTACCATTGCCCGGATGAAGGCCGACGTTCTGGTAGTCCGGCACAGAGACAGCGGTGTCCCGGAGTATCTGGCGAGTTTTCTTCCCTGCCATGTGGTGAACGCTGGTGATGGGATGCGGGAACATCCGACTCAAGCCCTCCTTGACCTTCTGGCTATACGGCGGACCCTTGGGCGGATTGAGGGCCTTCGGGTTGCCATCCTTGGGGACATCCTCCACAGTAGAGTTGCCCGTTCCCTGGCACTGGCACTGATGAAACTCGGAAATAGCGTGGTATTCTCAGGCCCCCCAACCCTTGTTCCTGAGAGTGTTCTGGCACTTGGAGCGGAACGGGTATTCCCGGTGGAACAGGCAGTGGAAGGAGCTGATGTGGTATATCTGCTTCGGATTCAGCGGGAACGCCAGGAGGCAGGGTATTTTCCGAGCCTTCAGGAATACACTCGCTTTTTTGGTCTTGGGGAAAGACTTCTAACGAGAATGAAAGAGGGGGCTTTCATCATGCATCCGGGTCCGGTGAATCGGGGAGTGGAGATCGAGCACCGGTTCGTGGAACATGAATCCTCCCTCATCGAGGAGCAGGTCACCTGTGGGGTGGCGGTACGGATGGCCGTGCTTGAAATTCTTCTTCGCGGGGAGAAGACGTCATGACGCGGAGAATTCTCATTCGGCGTGGGACCCTGGTCCTTCCGGACAGGCGAATGCTTGTGGACGGTGATGTGCTGATTGAGGGTAGGGTAATTGCTCGTGTCGGTAGAGGGATCTCCGACCCTCAGGCGCAGAGCATTGATGCTTCGGGGTTGCTTGTGGGTCCAGGTTTTGTGAACCTCCATGTGCACTTTCGTGAGCCGGGACAGGAACGCAAGGAAACCCTTGAAACTGGGGCAAGGGCTGCTGCCCGGGGTGGGTTCACCACGGTGCTCTGCATGCCCAACACCTCTCCTCCACTCGACCATCCCCTTGTGGTTCAGGCACTGCGCCTCCGCGCCAGGGCTCTCCCCTTCACCAACATTCTCTTTGCGGGTGCCATCAGCCGGGGATGCCAAGGGAAAGAGATGTGCGATTACGGGCTCTTAAAGGAGGCAGGGGTTGTGGCCCTGAGTGATGATGGAGCAAGCGTTGACAGCTCGCGGTTGCTCTATTTCGCCCTGCAGTACGCCCGCTACTTCCACCTTCCTTTCATTCTCCACGAGGAAGACAGCGAACTTTCCCGGGAAGGGCACATGCATGAGGGGGAGGTAGCGTTCCTCCTTGGGTACAGGGGCATTCCGCGGGTGGCTGAAGACAGCCGCCTTGCCCGGGATGTTCTCCTTGCCCTGGATACGGGCGCCCGGGTGCACTTCACTCATCTCTCAACAGAAAGGAGTGTCACAATCCTCCGTCTCTTCAGAGGACAGGCTCCATTGAGTGCTGATGTCACTCCCCACCACCTTCTCCTCACTGTCGAGGATATTCCGCGATTTGGGTCCCTTGCCAAGGTGAAGCCACCACTTCGAGAAAAAAGGGATATCGAGGCACTCAAGGCGGGCATTGCAGATGGTACCATCGACATCCTTGCCTCGGACCATGCTCCCCATGCCCCTGAGGATAAGGAGGGGAGCTTCCTCGATGCTGCTTTTGGGATCTCTAACCTCGAGATNACCGTTCCCCTCTACGTGAAGGCCCTTGTGGAGGATGGAGTTGTGGACTGGATTGAGCTGTGGCGGAAGTTGAGCTACAATCCTGCCAGGTTTCTGGGGCTCGAGAACAAAGGTGTTCTTGCTGAAGGAAAGGATGCGGACCTTACCATTGTGGACCCGCAGACAGAGTGGGAAGTGGATGTAGCCCAGTTTGAATCGAAAGGGAGAAACTGTCCTTTCCAAGGGTGGTCGCTTCGGGGCTGGCCGGTGTACACCATCGTCGGGGGGCGAGTGGTTATGGCGGAAAGGAGCGTTGTTGATGGAGAGTTTTGCTGAGCGGGTTACAGAAAGGGTTGAACGCTTTGGGCCCCTTGTTGTTGGTCTGGACCCGCATTTTGACCTGCTCCCTCCTGTGCTCCTTGAGCGGTTCGTTCCTGAAGAAATGACTTTTGAGGGACTTGCTGAGGCCGTTCTCGCTTTTGGGGTTGGTATTCTTGAGGCTCTCGCAGGAGAGGTTGGCTTTGTGAAGATTCAGATGGCCTTTTACGAGGCCCTGGGGATTCCGGGGATGGTGGCGCTCTCCCGGACCATCAGGAGAGCGAAAGAACTGGGGTTTCTCACGATCCTTGACGGAAAAAGGAACGACATTGCAAGTAGCGCCGTGTGTTACGCCCGGGGGTACCTTTCTGAGATTACCGCAGGCGGAAAGAGTTTGCGTTCCTTCTGGGATATCGATGCCCTGACGGTGAATCCTTATCTTGGGGAAGACAGCCTCCTCCCCTTCTTTGAGGAAGCTCAAAAAAGCGGGAAGGGGGTCTTCGTTCTCGCCCGAACATCGAACCCCTCGGCTCCCTTCATCCAGGATGAAGGGGGAAGGGTGCGGGTTTTCGAAAAAGTGGCCCTGCTTGTAGAGGATTGTGCCAGGAGATTTTTTGCGGGCAGTCCCATGAGTTCCTTTGGGATTGTTGTGGGGGCGACGTACCCTGAGGACCTCCGGTACCTCCGGGGACGCTTTCCTCGGTTGCTTTTCCTCATCCCCGGAATTGGCGCCCAGGGAGGAGCAGTTGAGGCACTTCGCTTTGCCTTCCTCCCCGGAGGACTGGGGGCGCTGGTGAACGTTTCCCGGGATATTCTTTTCGCCTACAGGAAGTGGGGAAGAGAGAGTGGAGAGGACTTTGCTGAGAGAGCTCGTGAAAAAGCCCTCAGGTATCAGGAAACACTCCGGAGCCTTGTGCCATGAGTTTTGCCCGGATATGCCGGAAAGAGCGGTTTGGGGAACGGTTTGTGTGTTTTGAGCTTGAGGAAAGAAGCATTGCCTCTCGGGCCAGGCCCGGCCAATTCGTCATGGTGCGTCCTGGTCTTGAGGTTTTCGATCCCCTTCTTCCTCGCCCCTTCGCAATACTCTCTGTGAACGCTGACCGTTTTTCTCTGCTTTTTGAGGTTGTGGGAAAAGGTACGGAGCTTCTCTCTCACCTGGAGGTGGGGGATACCCTTGAGGTGCTTGGGCCCCTGGGGCAGGGATTCTCCCTTGACGCGTCTTCCGGGATCCTCATCGCCGGAGGACGAGGGCTTGTGCCTCTTGTTTTTCTTGCCCGGGAGCTCAAAAAACGCGGTATCCCCTTCTCGTTCTTCCTGGGTGTTCGGGAACGAAAGGACCTGGCACTCCTTCGCCTCATCGAGGACCTTCCGAGGGTTCTGTGGAGCTGCGAAGAGGCCGTGTCGGGTGGTTTCTGCGGCACGGTCCTTGACCTTGTGGGGAAGTGCCTTGAGAGAGCCCTCTGGCAGGGGGCAAAGATTTACGCCTGTGGCCCTGAGGGGATGCTTCGAGAACTGGCAACGGTCTTTCCCGGGAAAGAGGAGGACATTGAGGTTGCTCTTGAGGCAAGGATGGGTTGTGGTTTTGGGGTTTGCCTTGGATGTGCCATTCCCCGAAGAGGTGGAGGGTACTGGCACGTGTGCAGTGATGGTCCGGTTTTCCGGCTCTCTGAGGTAGTGCTATGAATCTCTCGGTGACCCTGGGGCGGATGGCCCTGAAAAACCCGGTCGTTCTTGCTTCCGGAACCTGTGGCTACGGGAGAGAGATTGCCCCCTACCTTGACCTCAATACTCCGGGAGCCATCACGGTAAAGGGGTTGAGTCTTTTCCCCTGGGAAGGAAACCCCCCACCCAGGCTCTTTGAAGTCCGGGCAGGGCTTTTGAATTCCATTGGCCTTGAGAACAAGGGGGTGGAGCGGTTCCTTCAAGAGGACCTGCCGTTTCTTGAAACGCTCGACACCCGGATTTTTGTGAACATCTGGGGGAGAACGGTAGAAGAGTACATTGAGGTGGCCCGGCGGCTCGATGCTGCAGAGAGGATTGACGCCCTGGAGCTCAACGTCTCCTGCCCGAATGTCGAAAGGGGAGGCGCAAGCTTTCTCTCAGACCCTGAAATTCTTCGAGAACTCGTTGGGCGGGTTCGGGAGGCGACCAGGAAGTTCCTTATCGTGAAGCTCGGTCCGGCAAAGATGCAAGACTGGGAGGTCACGGTGAGAATCCTTGAGAAGGAGGGAGCGGAAGCCCTGAGTGTCACGAATTCTTTTCCCGCCATGGCTATCGATGTGGAGCGGATGGATTTCGTCTTTGCCATGAAGTCCGCAGGGCTCTCCGGGCCAGCCATCAAGCCTCTAGCACTAAAGATGGTCTACGACCTTGTGGGGGTGACAGAACTCCCCATCATCGGTATGGGAGGGGTCATGACTGCCGAGGATGCCCTGGAGTTCCTCCTTGTGGGAGCACGGGCAGTTGGTGTGGGAACCGCGAATCTCGTGGCTCCTTCTTCGGCGGCAGACATTCTTGAGGGAATAAAGGCGTATCTTCTCCGTAAAAATATGGAGAATGTTGAGGACCTCATAGGGAAGGTGAGGTGAATTCCTTGGATAAGGAGGCCATTCTTGACCTTTTCCGAAAGGCTGGAGCATTCCTTGAGGGACATTTCCTTCTGACTTCGGGACTCCACAGCCCGTACTACGTGGAGAAGTTCAAGCTTCTCCAGTATCCCCGGTACGTTGAACAGCTGGCCCAGGCAATTGCAGAACACTTCCAGGGAGAAAAAATCGACGTCGTTGTGGGTCCGGCGGTAGGCGGTATCGTGCTTGCCTACGAGGTGGCCCGGGCCTTTGGAGTCCGCATGGCCTTCACCGAAAGAGAGGAAGGCAGGATGCGTTTCCGGCGGGACTTTACCCTCGGTGAGGGGGACAGGGTGCTCATCGTGGAAGACGTCGTCACCACGGGGGCTTCTCTTTCGGAGGTTATCGAGGCTGTTCAGGAGAAGGGAGCGCACATCGTGGGTATTGGTGTGCTTGTTGACCGGAGCAGTGGTCGGGCTTCGTTCCCCTATCCCTTCTTCCCCCTCCTGCAGATGGAAATCCCTGTGTATACACCGGATGAGTGTCCTCTCTGCAGACAGAGTATTGCCCTGCAGAAGCGGGGAAGCCGGTACTTGGGCTGAACATGGCAGACTGGAAAGCGCTACTTGACAACGAGTTTGACCTTTTTGAACCTATAAGCCTTGCGCAGCGGCTGGTGCGCATCATGAGTGTTTCCCGAACCGAGGGCGAGGTAGAGATTGCCCGTTTCATTGCCAACTATTTCATCGACAACGGAATCCCGGTGGAATGGCAGGAGGTTGATGGGAAGCGAGCGAATCTCATCGCAGAAATCCAGGGAGCCCTGGGTGAGGGACCGGTGCTGCTTTTCAACGGGCACATGGACACGGTCCCTGTGGGGAGTGGCTGGACGTATCCCCCTCTGGGGGGAGAAATCGTGCAGAACCGCCTCTACGGGAGAGGGGCCTGTGACATGAAGGGGGCCCTCGCTGCTATGATGTACGCAGCGAAAATGGTGGCACTCTTTGCCCACTCCCTCTACGGGAAGCTCAAGGTGGTCTTCGTGGTGGACGAGGAGGAAGAGAACGCGGGCATCAGGGAATGGATGAAGGCGTACCGGATGCGACGGGAAGTCGTGGACTACGCCATTGTAGGGGAACCCACAGGTCTCAACATCAGCCTGGGACACCGGGGTGTGGCGGCGTATCGTATTGAGGTTCGGGGGAGATCCTGTCACGCGGCAGTGGCAGAACAGGGCATCAACGCTGTATACTATGCGGCCCTCGTCGTCAGAGCCCTGGAGGAGAAGCGAAAGGAACTCTCTGCCCTTGGGGATCCTGATCTTGGGGCGCCGGCAGTGAGCGTGGGAAAGATTCTCGGAGGAGTAGCGCCCAACGTGGTGCCCGAGACCTGCTTTCTTGAGGTGGATGTGCGAACCCTTCCCTCTTTCTCTCTGGAGAAAATGGAGGAAGTTCTCCGGGAGGTTGTGGAGGGTGTGCGGGAAAGGGAAGGAGCATCCTTCGAGTACACAATCACCCAGTGTATTCCCCATCTCCCTCCAGCCAGAATCTCCAAGGACTCGGAGCTCGTGGAGTTTCTCTCCCGGTCCATTGCCGACATCCCGGGAGAAGTTCCCACTTTCTCTCCCTTTCCTGCTTCCTGTGAAGCGTCGTTTCTCGTCGAAGCAGGAATACCCACCCTGATCTTTGGTCCGGGAAGAATCGAAGAGGCCCACTCGGCCAACGAGTTCGTCCCTGTGACCCAGATTGTCACTGCCGGGAGGGTTTACGCCCTTTTGGCTCTGCGCCTTCTGGGGGGAGAGTGAATCTCAGTCTTTCAGCGTTTTGGCCCATTCCCGACCGCAGATCTGCAAGGTCTTGGGGTGCCTCAAGAGGGTAGGAAAGGCTCGTTCTTTCTCCACCCTCGCCCCTTTATTCTCGAGGATTCTCTTAAGATGCGTCAAGGCTCTCCGGCCGCCGAGGAACGCTTCGCTGACAAAGAGGTGGACTTTCTTGCCGCTCCAGTTGACGTGTTCTATGAAGCTCAGAACTGGTGGAGCAATATCAAACCCCCAGACCGGTCCCCCGAGGACGATCTCATCGAATTTCCCCAGGTCGGGGAAGTCGGTGTGAATGGCAGGGAGCTCGCCCTTTTTGAAGCCCCTGAGGATCATCCCCGGGGTGGGAATACGGTTTCTGACTTTTTTCAGACGAATCTCCTCAAGTTGTGCGCCCAGTTCTCGGGCGATGCCCTCTGCCAGGGCCCTGGTTCTGCCGCTACGGGAGAAAACCACCACGATGCAACTGGCCACAGGTGTCACCCTCCTTCAGAGCCGGTAAATTTCCTCATCGCTCAGGAGTACGAATCCGTTCCGCTCAAGGACACTCTGAGCGTGAGGTTCGTTTTCCACCTGAATGACGAGAACCGCAGTCTTCCCTTTCTCAACAACAAAGCCATAGGCATCCTCAATGTTGATATCGTTCTCGGCAAGGATTCTGGCTACCCTGTGGAGGCCTCCGGGGACGTCTTCGAGCACCACGGCGATGACCTCCTGGAGGTAAGCAGGAAGGCCGTGTTCTCGCAGGAGTTCAAAGGCCTTTTGGGGCTGGTCGGCAAGGATTTTCACCACTCCAAAGCCATTAGCACTGGAGATAGTGATGGCCCGAATGTTCACACCTTCCTGGGCGAGAATACGGGCGATCTTCTCAATGCGCCCGGGCTTATTCTCCGCAAAGACCGAGACCTGGTGAGCCATGCTGCTCCTCCTCTCTCAGAGCCTTCGAAAGTCGAAAACCCTCTGGGCCTTCCCTTCCTGGGTGGGGAGGCTTCCGGGTTCCACGAGGACCACCTCGGGGGTGACGAGAATTTCGGCCCGGAGTTCGTCTGCAATCCGCTCTCGCAGGCGTTCGAGTTTTTGGAGATCGCCAAAGAAGAACTCGGGCTTAATCTCCACCTCCACGCGCATTGTGTCTTCGTACTCTTTCCGCTCCAGAACGATGCGATAGTTCGTTCCCACCTCAGGGATGTTCATGAGGACCTTTTCAACCTGCATGGGGAAGATGTTCACACCCCGGAAGATGAACATGTCGTCGGTTCGTCCCTGGATTCTTGTGATTCTCCGGTGCGTTCTCCCACATGGGCAGGGCTCATCAATGAGTGCTGCGACGTCCCGTGTCCGGTAACGGAGAATAGGTGTAGCATCCCGGAAGATAGTGGTGAGCACAATTTCTCCCGGTTCCCCCGGTGGGCAGGGTTCCAGGGTATCGGGGTTGACGATTTCCACGATGTAGTAGTCCTCCCAGATGTGCATGCCGTTCTGGTAGAGGCATTCAAACGCCCCTCCCGGGCCGTTCATCTCCGAGAGACCGTAAGAATTGTACGCTTTGGCGCCGTAAATGTCCTCGATTCTCCGGCGGGTTTCTTCACTGTGGGGTTCGGCACCAAGAAGGATGATGCGGAGATTAAAGTCCCGTCGAGGGTCGAGCCCCTCTCCCCGGATGATGGTAGAGAGCAACAGGGCATAGCTCGGGATAATGTGGATGACCGTGCTTTTGAAGTGCTTCAAAAACCATATCTGCCTTTTGCTGTTCCCGGCCCCGATGGGAATGGTGAGAGCGCCAATGCGTTCTGCCCCATAGTGCATACCTAACCCCCCGGTGAAGAGCCCGTAGCTCATCATGTTCTGGAAGATATCGTTTTTTCGAACTCCCACCATGTAGAGGCAGCGGGCCACCTGGTTTGTCCAGCGGTCCAGGTCGTCTTTCGTGTGGTAGATAACGGTAGGAGTACCAGTGGTTCCAGAAGAAGAGTGCAGACGGACAATCTCTTCCAGAGGAACGGCGAGGAAGTCAAAGGGAAACCCCTGGCGGAGGTCTTCTTTGGTGGTGAAGGGAATGTAACGTAAATCTTCAGGGGTCTTAATCTTTTCGGGGTTGATCCCCTCCCGGGTGAAGAGTCGCCGGTAGAAGGGAGTTCGCATGGCATTCTGGATAGTTTTCTGAAGCCGCTGTTTCTGGAGTTCGTAAAGTTCCTCCCTTGGTAGCGTCTCTAAGTCTTTTTCCCAGTACAACTCCTGTACCCCCTCTCAGTCTTTTCCTCTTTTATAGCACAAAGCGACCTTCCTGGATACAGCAGTGCAGAGTTTCCGGGAGAACTTGCCCCAATTTATGAGTTATGCTATTATTTTTATAGACTTACTGAATGAAGGGAGGGAGGAGTCGTGAAGGTTTCCACCCGACTCCGGTACGGTTTACGGTTCCTCGCGCGGCTGGCAAAGAGCTCTGTACCTCTGAAGGTACGGGAGGTGGCCGATGAGGAACACCTCTCGGCGGACTATCTCCGCCACATTGCTTCAATCCTTGAGACTCGTGGTCTTGTACGGGGTATCCGAGGGAAAGAGGGTGGGTATGTTCTTGGACGTGCCCCCGAGGACATCACGCTCCTTGAAGTGGTTCAGGTTCTTGAGGGGCCGATTCACCCTGTGGAGTGCCTGGCAAATCCCTCGTACTGTTCTCTTATCACCTCCTGCAGTACCCGAAAGCTCTGGGAGGAGACGGCGGCGTGCCTCCAGGGGTTCTTTGCCTCGAAGACACTGAAGAGCCTGGTTGAGGAGGGAGGAAAATCCATGATCTACCTGGACTACAANGCCACCACACCNTGTGACCCAAGGGTCGTTGAAGCNATGCTCCCCTTTTTCCGGGAGCATTTTGGCAATCCCTCNTCGCTCCATCGTCTTGGTCAGGCAGCTCGGCAGGCGGTGGAAAAGGCACGCTCGGTCATTGCCCGT
>APCU01000073.1 GCA_000347575.1 Candidatus Caldatribacterium saccharofermentans OP9-77CS
AAAAAACGGATTACGCACAGATAGAACTGTGAATTGCCTCAAGAGGAGCTACAGGACCCCACCCGGACCAGGGTTACCCGAATGCCCAGGTCCTCGAGTTTTCTCACGAGAGTAGCATCGAGGTTCTCGTCGGTGAAAATCCTGTTCACCCTGGTGAGCTCGCAGATTTTGAAGAAGGCCACCTCCCGGAACTTCCGGCTCTCGGCAACGAGAATGACCTCCTGTGCCGAGGCAACCATGACCTTCTTGAGGTGGGCCTCGAGTTCAAAGACGTCGGCAAGGTACCCCTCGTCCACAAGGATTGCCCTGGCCCCCAGGAAGAGTTTGTCGGCGTAGTAGTTCCGCACCGCATTCTCCGCCTGAGGCCCGACAAAGGAGAAGGAGAGCGGGTGAAGGGTCCCACCGGTGGCAATGATGTTGAAATTGGGCTGCCTCGCCAGGCTCACGCAGATATCGAGAGAACTCGTGAGAATGGTCACCCGTCTGGCAGGGTCGATGTTCCGGGCAACCTGGAGGGCCGTGGTGCTGGCATCGAAAATCACCGAGTCTCCGTCCTCGATGATTTTTTGCCGCCTCTTTTCCTATAGCCTCCTTCACCTCACGGTTCGTGATCTCCCGAAGTTCTACCGGAATCTCGACGTTACTCGTCTTCACCCGGGAGGCTCCCCCGTAAATCCGGCGGAGGAGTCCCTGTTTTTCGAGGACCCTCAGGTCCTGGCGGACCGTATCCTCGCTGACCCCAAACATCTCCGCAAGCTCTTTCACCGTGAGGGTCCTGCGGACTCCCAGAGCCTCGAGGATTTTGAGCCGCCGCTCTTCAGCAATGAGCCCTGCTCTTTTTGGCATAGGTCACGACCCCGCCGGCCGCCGCTTTCGGGTAGCAAGGAGGTTAGGGAACATCACCACACAGACGAGAACAATCCCGATGATGACCATCATGACCTGGCCCGGGACGTTCCGGAGGCCCATCCCGTAGCGAAGCAACCGCATGAGAACGAGAGCAAGGCAGGCCCCCGCAATGCTCCCTTTCCCTCCCGAGGGACTTGCACCCCCAAGGACGGCAATGGCGATGACCTCAAGCTCATACCCCGTGGCCACATTGGGCCGGGAGCTACCGAGCTTTGAGGTGAGAAAAATGGCCGCCACCCCTGCCATGAGCCCGTTCAGCGTGAACAGGGTGTGGCGAATCCTGGCCACAGGAATTCCGGAAAAGATGGCCGCTGTTCTATTGGTCCCGATGGCGAAGACCTTCCGCCCAAAGGAAGTCCGGTGGAGCACAAGACCGTACACCAGGGCACAGGCCAGAAAGGCCACGAGGATGAAGGGGATTCCGGTTCCCCCAATGTCTCCCCAGGCAAGGTAGGAGTACCAGGAGGGGAAACCACCAACGGCCCTGTCCCCGAGAAGGATATACGCAATACCCCGGTACAGGGAAAACCCGGCAAGCGTCACGATGATGGCCGAGAGGTTCGGAACCCGGGAAATGAGAAGACCATTGAGGTACCCGCATCCTGCCCCGACCCCCAGGGCCACAAGCATCGCAAGCCCCATGGGCAACCCCGCCTTATAGGACAGGGACATGAGTACAGAAGCAAGCGCCACAATAGAAGCCACGGAGACGTCAATATCCCCGGCAACGAGGATGAAGACCATGGAGAGCACCATGAACCCGGCCTCAAGGAAAACAGAGAGCGCACTCATCAGGCTGGTGTAACGGAGGAAATGCGGCGAGATGCGGCTATTCACAAGAAACGTCCCCGCGATGAGCACAAGTAGAAGCCACTCCCAGCGAAACGCCGAAGTCCGTACCCGCTGCACCCGAACGGTCTCAAGCGCCATAGCGCACCATCCTCAGTTCCTCACGCTGTCTCAGCTGTGTTCGCTCGATGTTCCGGGCAACGGCAACGTTGACGAGAGCAGCCACGAGGATGATGATTCCCTGCAGGGCCATCTTCCAGAAGGGAGAAACCCGAATCATGGGAAGGGCGTTGTTGATGATGCCGATGGTGATTGACCCGAGCAAAACCCCGGGAATGGTCCCAGCCCCTCCGGAAATGCTCACCCCCCCGAGCACGCAGGCAGCCACAACCGTAAGGACGAAGCCTGCCGCCGTGTCGTTCTGGGCAGAAGCATACCGGGCCACCCACATCACGCCACCAAGACCAGAAAGTGCCCCTGAGATCGTATACACAAGCCAGGTGATGAATGTGGTGTTGATGCCGATGATGCGGGCGGCTTCGAGGTTGCTCCCCACGGCGTAGATTTCCCGACCCGTACGGGTGTGGGCGGTAAAGTAGTAGAAGACGACGTACACTAAAAGGGCGATGACGATGAGGTTGGAAAACCCCAGAGCCCTCCCCGTTGCCAGGGCCTTGAAGGACTCGGGCATTTCGTGCGCATCAATCCACTCACCCTTGCTGACGATAAAGGTAATCCCCCGGTAGATGTACATCATGCTCAGGGTGGCAATGATGGGCAGCACCCTCCCCCGGGAAACGACAAGACCCGTAACCGACCCGAGAAGACCCCCAAAACAGAGACCAAAGACAAGCATAAAAAGAGGCGAAAGATACGGGTGGTCCTTGATGATGATTCCCGCCACCATCCCCGTCAGGGCAAGCACAGATTCTGCCGAGAGGTCAATGCCTCCTGTCACGAGGACCAGCATCATCCCCACGGCCACAACAAGAAGCACCGCAGTATCAACGAGCATGTCGTGGATGTTCCCCCAGGTGAGGAATCTGGGGTTGCGGATGCCGATGAGGACCGAGAGGACAAGGATGAAAACGATAATCCCGAATTCCCGAAGGCCTCGAACTCCAGAGGCAAAGCGCAAAAGTCCCCGCCTAGATTCCATGGCCAGTACCCACCACCTCTTGGGCTTTCCGGACCCGACCCCGGTCAATGTTGACAGCCATCTCCATGAGTTTCTCCTGGGTTGCCTCCTCACGGGTGAGGATTCCACTCACCCGCCCCTCACACATTACGAGAATCCGGTCGCTCATCCCGAGGATTTCAGGCATTTCCGAGGAAATCATGAGAATCCCAAACCCTTCCCTGGCAAGATCCGACATAATCTGGTGAATGGCGGCCTTTGCTCCCACATCAACCCCGTGGGTCGGCTCATCGAGAATGAGGATGCGCAACTTCGCCGCAAGGAGCCTCGCCACCACGACCTTCTGCTGGTTTCCTCCAGAAAGCGAGCTCACCGGATGGAAAATGGTGGGAGCTTTAATCTGCAAAAGTTCGAGCATCTTCGTGGCGACTTCGTATTCCCGCTCGGGGCAGAGCCAGCCATGTCTTGTGAGCTCGTCTAAAACGGCAATGGTGATGTTGTCAGTGATGCTCATGGGGAGGAAGAGCCCCTGTTGCAGACGGTCCTCGGGAAGATACCCGATACCAAGAGCAATAGCATCCATGGGACTTCTGATGGTGACTTCCTTCCCCTCTACGAAAATTTTTCCCCGGTCCGCTGGAGCGATGCCAAAAAGGGCGTGGGCAACTTCAGTCCGGCCTGAACCCACAAGCCCACTCATGCCGAGAATCTCCCCGGCATGCAGGGTGAAGGAGACGTTGGAGAAATACCCCACCCGGGAGAGCCCCTCAACCCGCAGCAACTCCTTCCCCGGGGTGACCTGGGCTTTGGGGAAAAGCTGGGTGATTTCCCGCCCCACCATGGCCCGAATGAGGTCCTGTTCGGCGATGTCCCGGACCATCCAGGTGCCGACCTTTCTCCCGTCTCGAAGAACTGTTACCCGGTCAGCAACCTCATAGATGTCTTCAAAGCGGTGAGATATGAAAATGATCGACGTCCCCTGGGACTTGAGCTTCATCATGATCCGGTAGAGCTCCTCCGCCTCACGCCTGGTCAGCGCAGCGGTGGGTTCGTCCATGATGAGAATGCGGGCGTGAATGGAAAGCGCCTTGGCAATCTCCACAATCTGCTGCTGAGCGGCGCTCAAAGCCCCCACCGGAGCCAGGGGGTCGATTTCTGCACCCAGAGACTCGAGGAGTTCCTGAGCTCTCTTGTGCATTTCCCGCCAGCGAAGCCGCCTGGAGAGGGGGTGAACGAAGGGATGGCTCAGGAAAATGTTCTCTGTGACGGTCAGATGGGGAAAGGATGCCGGTTGCTGATACACCGCAGCAATCTGATAGCGGCTTGCGACAGTAGGATTGGGAAAGGTGACCCGCTGGCCCCGCCAGAAAATCTCTCCCTCATCCGGCTGGTGCACCCCGGTGATGATTTTGATCAGAGTGGACTTCCCCGCACCGTTCTCCCCCACCAGGGCATGAATCTCTCCTTCCTCAAGGTCGAAGTCTACACGTTCAAGGGCCCGGATCCCGGGGAAGAACTTGGAAATGCCGCGGAGTTCAAGGACACGTTCTCCCAAAGTTTCTCACCTCGCAAAAACGAGGGGGGCGGGGAATTCCCCGCCCCTTCTTTTCAGAATCAGAATACGTCCTTCCACTCGTCGATGTTGGTGGCATCAAAGCGGAACGGAGGTCCAAGGAGTACCTCGGTACCACCGTCACCGGATTTGCGGATGGTGTACTCACCGAGCCGCCCTGCCTTGAAGGTCTCGCCTTCCTTGCCCGTGATGGTTCCCTCACACAGAAGCCCGGCAACGTAAGCCGCAAGGTAACCCAGGTCCACCGGGTTCCAGAGGAAGAAGGCCTCGCAGGCACCGTTCTTCACCCACTCGGCCATCTCGCTCGGCAGACCAAGACCCGTGAGCTTCACCTTTCCAATGAGCCCGGCATCGGTGATGGCCTTTGCCGCCGCGCTGACTCCAACCGTGGTGGGCGAAATGATACCCCTGAGGTTGGGATAGGACTTGAAAAGCCCCATCGCTTCGTTGTAGCTTTTGTCCCGGAGGTCATCGCCGTAGACAATAGCCGCAAGGCGCATCTTGGCGTATTTCGGATCCTTCAGCTCCTCCTGCATGTACCGGATCCAGGTATTCTGGTTGGTCATGGTAGCAGCTGCGGAGAGAATGGCAATCTCTCCCTCATACCCGATCATTTCCGCAATGGCCTGAACCTGGAGCTTCCCAATCTGCTCGGCATCGGCCTGGTTGACATGGACCAGGCGGCCTTCGGGATTCACCGCGGAGTCGAAGGAGATGACCTTGATGCCGCCTGCCATGGCCTTTTTGAGGACCGGCACAAGGGCGTCGAAATCGTTGGCACTCACGCAGATGGCATCAACTTTCTGGGCAATGAAGTTCTCGATGATTTCAATCTGTCCTTCCACCGTAGGCGTTGCAGGTCCCTGGAAGATGAAGTTGTTCCCAAGCTCCTCACAGGCCTCCTGACCACCCCGGGCACAGGCCTCGAAGAAGGGATTCCCCACGTTCTTCACCAGCATACCAATGGTGTATCCTTTCGCCCATACCCCGGAAACAAGCGCCAGAGACACAAGTACCACAAGACCCAGTACCAGAAGCGCTTTCCGCACTCTCTCCATCCTCCTTTCGATTTTCTCCGAAATTCTTCAGAAAAATTTCCTGGATGCACCGATTATTTTCCCCTTTTTGCCCTCACCTCCTCGTTATTTCTCAGGAAAAATTCTAAAAGGGACCGGGAAATCTGTCAACACCCACTATGACAGCATTTTACCTGCTGGATGCTTCGAAAAAGGATTGGGAAACTCAGCCGGAAAAAACCAGACTATGGGAGATTCAAAGGCAATTTGGGGGAAATTGGGAGGAAGTTTGCTCCAAGTTTTCTGTAACTCCTTCGTATATCCTCGAGGACCGCCCCATCCCCTCCCAGGATGAGCCACCGGTACAGCTCAAGATGGATACGCTCGAGTTGAAAGGGCTTCCCCACAAGGAGCCTTTCAGCCTCTTCAAGGAGAGAACAGGCTTCTTCCCGGCGACCCTCAAAAACCCGAATCTCCGAAAGAGCAAGAAGGTGGTACACCATGCCCCGGGTGTCCCGGGTTTTTGTGAAGAGTTCTCGGGCCTCCTGGAGCTTTCCTTCCGCACCTTCCCAGTCCTGAAGCACCTTCAGTGCGGTCCCAAAAGACCACAGCGTCCAGGCATAGGAGACTTCGTCCCCGATATCTCTGTAGAGCTCTTCGGCTCTCCTGAAATACTCCAGGGCATCACTGAAGTGTTCCATCATCCGGTGGGCATTGCCAATACCGCAGAAAGAGTACGCCTGCCCAAAGCGGTCCCCCATCTCCTGGAAAATGGCATTGGCAGTACCGTAGTGGACGAGGGACTCCTCGAAGTTCCCTGCCACCCGCTCAAGCCCCCCAAGGCCACAGTGGCAGTACCCAATGCCTGAAGGGTCCTCGAGTTGCTCAAAAAGGAAGAGTGCCTCTGTGAAATGCTCCCGGGCTCGCTTCAGCTCCCCCGCTGCCCTCCACAACCCTCCCAAAGCCCAGAGGGCAAAGGCCTCACCTTCGGGGTCATCGTACTCCTCGTAAATTTCTCTGGCCTTTTCGAGGTTCTTCCGGGCCTCCTCAAGCTCCCCAAGACCCCGCTGGGCCAGCCCAAGACCTGCGAGGCAGTCGGCAACCTCGAGGTCATCCTGGACACTCTGCGCAAGATGCAGGGCCTCCGTATAGGCTCTCTTCGCCTCGTCGAAAGCCCCAACCATCCGGAGGCAATCCCCAAGGCGCTTCAGCACAAGAAGTCGAAAGGCACCGTCCCCGGAAGGCGTAACCTCAAGGGCTTTCTGAAAGGCCAGGACAGCTTCCCGGAAACAAGAAGCAGCGCGAAGCTCTTCACCCTTTTCGTACAGTTCCTCTTTCCTCATGGCGTTCCTATTATAGCAAAAAGCATCTTGCTTCATGGTACAATGGAGAGGAACAGCACGGGAGGTCGAGAGCATGAAGTACCGGGAAGTCCTCATGACGCCTCAAAAACGTATTGCCCTTATTGCTCACGACAACAAAAAAGACGAACTCCTGGTCTGGGCAAGGTTCAACCGGGGAACCCTGTCACAGCACAAACTCTACGCCACGGGGACAACAGGGGAAATCCTTGAGCGGGAACTCCATCTCCCCATCGTGAAACTCGAAAGTGGTCCTCTCGGAGGGGACCAACAAATCGGGGCAAAAATCGCCGAAGGGGCAATTGACTTTCTCATCTTCTTCTGGGATCCCCTGGAGCCCCTGCCCCATGACCCTGACGTCAAGGCCCTCCTCCGGATTGCCGTGGTCTGGAACATTCCGGTTGCCTGCAACTGGGCCTCGGCGGATTTCCTTATCTCTTCGCCCTTGATGCATGAGGAGTACCGACGCCTCGTTCCCGACTACTCGGCCTACCGCGAACGACTCAAGGTCAAAGAGTGAGGAGGGGGAAACGTGCGACTTCTTGGAACTGTTGTGACTCTGGTGGTCCTTGTGGTTGTCGTCTCGGGGTGTCTGGGGAGGGTCGCTGCTGGCTACGGGTACCCCATCTTCCTCCCAGACCTTCACCGAAGGGGTGAACGACTTCGGCCTTCGCCTCGTGAAAGCCCTCTGGGAACAGGAGGGTGGCAACGTCTTTCTCTCCCCCACAAGCATCGCACTGTGCCTTTCCATGGTGGCCCACGGTGCCCGTGGGGAAACCCAGAGGGAAATGTACGAAGCCCTGGGCCTCGCAGCGCTCGCCCCTGAAGAGGTTAAAAGACAAAGCGCGCGTCTTGTCGAGACCCTGAACACCGCAAGTTCGGGTGTTACCCTGTACACGGCAAACGCCCTCTGGGCCCGGGAGGGCATCCCGTTCTACCAGACATACCTCGAAGACCTCAAAACGTACTACAGGGCCGAAGCGGAAACCATTGATTTCACCGATCCTGCCACCATTCCCCGTATCAACCAGTGGGTGAGGGAGAAGACCCGGGGGACTATTCCCACCATCCTCGATCGCCTTCCGGAAAACGCCATCCTCGTCCTCCTCAACGCCACGTACTTCAAGGGAAAATGGGAAACGGCTTTCGACCCTGCCCACACGCAAGATCTCCCCTTCTTTCCCGAAAACGGCACTCCAAAAGACCTCCCCACCATGTGGCAGGAGGGCTCGTTCCTCTACCTCGAAACCGAAGACTTCCAGGCCGTAAAACTCCCCTATGCCGATGACCGGTTTAGCATGTACCTCTTTTTGCCCCGAAAANAGGACGGCCTCGGGGCATTCCTTGGAAAGCTCAGCGAAAGCGCCCTCAAGGACTGGATTGCCGCCATGGAAAAGCGGCAGGGAGAAATCTCCCTCCCCCGCTTCCAGGTAACCTTCGAGCGGGTGCTCAACGACATCCTCATCGCCCTGGGAATGGAGAACGTCTTCAACCCCTCCCGGGCAGACCTGAGCGGGATGCTCCCGGTATCCCCCAGCGCCAATGCCTATCTCAGCGAGGTCAAACACAAGAGCTTCCTCGAGGTCAACGAAGAGGGGACCGAAGCCTCTGCGGTCACCTCAGGCATTATTGCCATCACTGCCGTGCCGTTCCCCGGTGAGCGCTTCATCATGCGCGTGGACCANCCGTTCTTCCTNATCATCCGGGATGAAAGGGACGGAAGCGTGCTTTTTGCCGGAGCCATAGAGGACCCCGAAGGTTAGGGCAAAGTGTCTTCTCAAGAACTCCGGATTATGGCCGAGGTTTTCTGGAACCGGCGCTTTCCAAGGCCCAGAATCGTGGTGAGCCAGTGTCTCGGGTTTGCTCCCTGCCGGTACGATGGGGCAATCATCGAGAATGCTTTTGTCCGGGAACTTACACCCTTTGTTGAATTCATCCCGGTGTGCCCTGAGGTTGCCATTGGGCTTGGGGTCCCCCGAAAACCCATCCGCATCGTCCTCAAAGGCGGAGAACGACGCCTCCTTCAGGAGGAAACCGCAAAGGACCTTACAGAAGTGATGGAGCATTTTTCGGAAACGTTCCTCACCCTCCANGGGGTTCACGGATTCATCCTCAAGGCAAAATCCCCCTCCTGTGGTCTCAGGGACGTGAAAATCCATGCCCCTTCAGGGAAAGTCCTTGCCCTGGGGAACGGGATGTTTGCCGAAGCGGTTCTCAGGAAATACCCCTACCTTGCCATTGAAAGCGAAAAGCGCCTTGAGAACCTGGCCATTCGTGAGCATTTCCTGGAGAAGGTCTTCGCCCTTGCTGACCTTGAAGAAACGCTCAGGACGAAATCTCCGGGGAAACTCGTGGATTTCCATACCCGATACAAGCTCTTCCTCCTTGCCCACCACCAGAGGGAAACGCAGCTTTTAGGGAAGATCGTCGCCCAGGTTTCTGAAAACGTGGACGAGGCTTTTACCGCCTATGCGACCCACTTCCTCCAGGCAATCCGGCGTGCCATGAACCGAAAACTCGTCATAAACGTCCTGTACCATGTCCTCGGCTACTTCAAGGACAAAATCACCCCGCAGGAGAAAGCTTTCTTCCTGCATCTTCTTGAGGAATTCCGAAAGGGTACCATCCCCCTTCTTGTCCTCACAAGCCTTGTGGAATCGTGGGTTTTGCGCTTTGAAGAACCGTACCTCCTGCGTCAGGTCTTCTTCCGCCCGTATCCCGAAGCCCTGCGACCAAAGGAATTCCGGGACCTCCTTCCAGAACGGGACTTCTGGAAAACCTCTTAAGAAGAGCGCAAAAGTGCTTCGGTCATCGCATCCATGAATTCCGGGACGTCGTCGGGGACCCTCCCGGTCACCACCCGCC
>APCU01000074.1 GCA_000347575.1 Candidatus Caldatribacterium saccharofermentans OP9-77CS
AGCGGATGAATACAGGCAAAAGAACCATCCCCAGAAGCCAGGAGAGGATAATTCTCAACCCCCCACGCGCGACATAGTCAATCACCAGAACCACTCCTCCACTCATCCAGCATCATCGCTTCAAGCTCCATGCCTCGGGAACCTTTGAGGAGAACCACCCATCTCTCCCGGGAAGTCGCTAAAGACCTGAGAAAGGCCCTGCCTTCTTCAAAAGAAGCAAGAACCACGAACCGTCCCTGTTCGACCTCACGGGCAAACTCCCTTCGGGCAACGCCCACAAAGTGAGGACCAAAAAGCAAGGCCTGCCTGACTGGTGAGGCCTGAAGGCGCTCAAGAACCCTCCGGTGAGCTTCCTCAGCGAAATCCCCGAGTTCCAGCATGTCTCCCAAAACGAGATACGTCGAATACCCTTCCTGAGCAAATCGCGAAAGGAGATGCACCGCTTTCTGCATCGAGGGGGGATTGGCGTTGTAGGTATCATCGATCACCACGCCATTCCCCCATCGGAAGAACCCTCCTCTCCCAGGAAGCTCTCGAAAAGTTCTCAAGCTCTCCCGAAGTTCCTCGAAAGGCACACCCATCTCAAGGGCAAAATGAATAGCAGGAAGACTCACCACAGCCACCTCAGGAGCAAGAATCGGGGCTTCGAAGGAAAGACTTGTCCCTTCCCACGCCACGGTGAACCTCGAGAGCAAGTGGGAGACGTCCAGCTCAAAAGAGACCAGACGAAGACGAGCTCTCTGACTTGCTCCAAAGGAGAAAACCTCTGCCTGAGGAACACGGTCTCTGACCCGGCGTTCCTCAGGAATCCCCCGGTCCACATTCAGGTACACCCTTTGCGTCTTCTCCCCCAGAAGCTTCAGCTTTTCCTCAACAACCTCCAGAACCGATCCTAAACCCTCAAGGTGACCCTCGCCAAAGGCGGTAAAGACCGCCACCTCAGGACGAATGAGCCCGGAGAGAACCTCCATCTCGCCCTTTTCGCTTATGCCCGCCTCAACAACAACAAAGGCTACGTGCTCGTCAAAGTTTGCAAAACTCGAAGACACTCCCACCACGGTATTGAAGCTCTGGGGAGTCAGGGCCACAGAAAACCTCTGACCGAGACAATGGGCAAAAAGGTGCTTGCAGGTAGTTTTCCCCACCGTTCCGGTGATGCCAATCCTTACTCCTCTCAGACGAGAGGAAGCATGCTTGCCAAGGGCCAGGAGCGCCTCTTCTGTACTGGGGACTACAAAAACCGTTGTCTCAGCATCCCCCTCCCACCGCTCCACCAGAACTCCTGAAGCGCCCCGCTTTAGGGCATCACCAATGAACGCATGGCCATCGACCCTCTTTCCCCGAAGGGCCACAAAAAGCTGCTCTTTTTGACACTTACGGGAGTCAATTGCCACTCCCTCGAAACTCGTACCCAGGACTCTAAGAACCTCTGCTTGGGTAACCCCTCTGATTTCCTCAAGGGTGAACCACATCACGCCTTCCCTCCGGAAAGAGTAGCTGCCGGGCTACCTCATAGTCGTTGTGGGGAACGCTTCCTGTAGCGTACACCTGGAAACGTTCGGGGCCCTTGCCGGCGAGGAAAACCACATCCCCCTCCCGGGCAAGGGAAAGGGCAAGACGAATGGCCTCAACCCGATCAAGTATCACAAACCACTCCACAGGCTTTTCCCTGGCTATTTCCTCAATCCCCCAAACCGCGTCCTGTGCAGTCTGCAGGGGGTCCTCTCCTCGAGGGTTATCTGTGGTCACTATGCAGACATCGCTGAAAGCTGCCACCACTCTCCCCATCTGAGGACGTTTGCTCCTATCCCGTTCTCCACCACACCCAAAGACGGTGATGAGACGGCGGGGCTTCAGCGCCTTTGCTGTCCTGAGAGCATGTTCCAGACCATGCCAGTTATGGGCAAAGTCGACAATGACCTTGAAACCCTGGGGAGCTTCAATGACCTCCCACCTTCCCGGAATCCTCCGGGGATGACGAAGACCTTCCTGAATTGCTTCCCGACAGACCCCAAGGGCAAGACCTACAGCAATTGCTCCGAGGGCATTGTACACGTTGTGCTTGCCCGGAAGAGGAAGGAAAACCTCAAAGTGTCCCCAAGGCGTCAGTGCCTGAAAGATGGAAGAAGAGTGATCCCACTGCACACAAGCCGCCTGGACCTCAAGCCCTTTCAGGAAGCCGAAACGCAAAAGGGGAACCCCTAAGGAACGAACCATGGCAAGAATGTGCTCGTCTTCTCCATTGGCAACGATGACCCTCGGGAAGGGCTTGGAAAGGTTCTCTTCTACCATTTCCGCAAGCCTCTTTTTGCTCTGCCAGTAGTGCTCAAAGGTCCTGTGGAACTCAAGATGCTCCGGAACGATGTTGGTGAAGACAGCAACATCGAAAAGGATGCCTTCCACCCTCCAAAGTGCAAGGCCATGAGAGGAAACCTCAAGAACCGCGTGGTGAATCCCCAAGGTCTCCATCCTCCGGAGCGATTGAGCAAGAAAAAGGGACTCCATAGTGGTATTGGGAGGTTCCCACTCAAAAGGACCGACAATGTTCCGGGCCGTGGTCAGAAGGCCGCAGGGCACTCCACTCTTTTCGAGAATACTCTGGATCAGAAAGCAGGTCGTGGTTTTCCCGTTCGTCCCCGTAACTCCAACAACGTGCATTCTCTGAGAGGGGAAGCCGAAGAAAGCATGGGAAGCCAGAGCCAGGGCCCTCCGGCTCTGTTCCACACAGACCCAGGAGATGTCTTCCCCCAGGGCAAGGAAAGGTTCCTCCCTCTCCCCCACAAGGAGTCGAGCTCCTCGATCAACGGCCTCCCAGAGAAAAGCATGCCCATCACAAGAGCTCCCCACAAGGGCAAAAAAGGCATATCCCGGACGGACGTCTTTTGAATTCTGCGCTATACCCACGATCTCCTCTTCCCAATCTCTGATATGGGCCTTCACGTAAGAGAAACTTGAGAGGAACTCTCGAATCCTCAAAACGCTTCGACCTCCGCCCGCTCAGGAATAACCCCTCGATACCGGAGAATGCGCTCTGCCACTTCCTGGAAGACCGGTGCCGCAATATCTCCACCGTAGTACTCTCCTTGGGGTTCATCAAGAACCACAAGAACTCCAAAGCGAGGGTCAGGAAGAGGGAAAAACCCCACGAAAGAAGAATAGTATGCCCCCGGAACATACCGCCCACCCTGACCGGCCTTCTGTCCTGTTCCGGTCTTTCCTGCAATGCGGTACCCCACAACCTGCGCCTTTTTCCCCGTCCCCTCAGTCACTACTTTCTCCATCATGGAGAGCACAAGACGTGCCGTTTTTTCCGACACAACCCTTCGAACCGGGGAAGGGGGGAATGCTTCAAGGGTGTTGCCCAGTGCGTCCGTCACCCTCTGCACAAGGCGCGGTCGCATGAGCATTCCCCCATTGGCAATGCTCGAAAGAGCTACAAGGAGCTGCAGGGGTGTGATCATCATTTCCTGTCCTATAGCTACGGCACCAATGGAAAGCAAAGACCATTGCTCTGGCTGACGCAAAAGGCCCTCTTCTTCTCCTGGAAGAGGGACACCTGTTCGTTCTCCCAAACCGAAACCCTTGAGATATCTGTAGAGTCGTTCTTTCCCCAGCCTCTGGGCTACGGAGATAATACCAACGTTACAGGAATTTATCAACACGTCTTCAAGTTTTTCTTGACCGTGAGCCTTGATGCACCGCACCCGGTGATTGTGCACACGCGTTGCCCCGGAACAATAGAAGGTATCTCCCAGAGTAACCACTTTCTCTTCAAGGGCGGCCGCAAGCACCAGGGGCTTCACCGTTGAACCGGGCTCAATCACCATGTTGATGGCGTAGTTCCTCCAGGCTTCGGGAGGAAATTCCTGGAAACGGCGATTGTCAAAACCCGGACGGGAAGCCAGTGCAAGGATATCCCCGGTCTTCGGATCATTCACGATGATGACCCCTCGCTTGGCCTTCGTTCTCTCCATTGCCCGATCAAGTGCCTCTTCGACGAAGAACTGTATTGTGGTATCAATGGTAAGATGCAGATTCTTCCCCTTTTCAGGGGGATGCAGGGTAACCGTTGTGGGGATTTCGTGCCCCAGAGCATCGCGCTCAAAAGTCACGTACCCGTCTCTCCCCCGAAGGAGGTTGTCGAACACGTACTCCAGGCCCTCCAGGCCTTTGCGGTCTTTTCCCACAAATCCAAGCACGGCACTCAAAAGGGGGGCTTTCGGGTAGAAACGCCGGGTTTCCCGGACCCAGTACACTCCGTCCACCCGAGCCTCCCTTAGTGCGTTCCCCACCGATGACGGGACTCCTGCCCGGAGAACAACAAACGAGGTATGAGCAGACAGCCGCTCGCGCAGCTTTTCTTCGTCCTCCGCAAGGAGGGGTGCCAGCCGGGCTGCAGCTTGAGAGGGGTCAGGAACAACCCGGGGACAGGCATACACCGTCAGCGCCTCAACATCCCTGGCCAGCACCTCCCCATTCCGGTCAAAAATTTCTCCCCGGAGGGCAAGGAGTTCATCAAGGGTGAAACGACGAAGAACTTCCTCACGGTACAGGTGATGGTTGAGAATCTGGAGATAGAAGAGGCGAAAAACCACTCCGCCCAGGAGGAAAAAAAGCAGGGAACTCAACAATGCAGCCCGCCGGATGAAACTCTGGGAAAGCATCGTCATTCTTTCCCGTGCTTTGACCCCGGATGGTAGGCAACGTGAGCTTCGCCCTCTTCTTTCCCCAGGATTTCCTTCCCCACCACTGCATACACAACGCGCTCTGGAGGCACCATGCCCAAGCGCTGCTCGGCAATGGAGCGGATACGTTCAAGGGATGAAAGGGTGGCCACCTCAGACTCAAGGCGTTCTTTCTCCGCAGCAAGGTCTTCAAGTACTACCCTCTTCTGAGCCACAAGGAAACTTTTTTCAAGGACCAGAGCCTGCATGCCAAGATACAGCATGGCCACTGAAAAGAAAAATAGCAATGCCCCTCCCCAAAGCCATCGCATTCGCCTCATGCCTTCCCCTCCAGAAAACTCACCTTCTCTGCAGCACGCAACCTGGCACTCCGGGCTCGGGGATTCCGCCGAACCTCTTCCGGTGATGGAAACACAGGTTTTCTGGTCACCTCCTGAAGGGAAGAGCTCTGCCGAAAGTAGCGTTTCACAAGACGGTCCTCAAGGGAGTGGTAGCTCAAAACCACCACCCGTCCCCCCTCTTCAAGAAGCTCGGGAAGCTGGGCAAGAGCTCGCTCAAGTTCTCCAAGCTCGTCATTGACCGCGATACGAAGGGCCAAAAACACCCGGGTTGCTGGATGAATTCTCCTCCGCGGGACAATACGAGCAACAAGCTCTGAGAGTTCCGTTGTGGTTGCAACTGGCTTCTTTTTGCGGTAACGGACAATGGCCCGGGCAATACGGCGAGCGTATCGCTCTTCCCCAAAACGGAAGAAAAGTTCTGCAAGCTCATCCTCTGAGAGGGTACGGAGAAGGTCAAAGGCCGTTTTCCCCCACGACGTATCCATCCTCATGTCCAGAGGTCCCTCCCTGAGGAAACTGAACCCGCGCTCGCTCCGTTCAAGCTGCCATGAGGAAACCCCCAAGTCAAACAGGATTCCCCGTACCTTCTGTATCCCAAAAAGGGCAAGAATGTCTCTGAGGCGAGAAAACCGTTCGTGAACGAGGCGTACTCGTGAGGCAAAGGGCGCAAGGGTCTTGTGTGCCACATCCAGAGCTTCTCTGTCGCGATCAATCCCCACAAGCATCGACGACGGTCCCAGACGCTCAAGGATAGCCCTGGCATGTCCACCTCCGCCTACAGTAGCATCCACGTAGACTCCCTCTCCCCGGAGGAGAAAGTGGCACACCTCTTCCACCATGACCGGCTCGTGGAAGAACACCGTCATATTCCCGTATCCACAATGTGTTCGGAAATCTCAGCAAAACGTTCCTCAACCGTGCTCACGTACTCTCGCCACAGTTCTTCTCCCCAGATCTCAACCCGTGTTCCCACACCGATAAGCATTACCTTGCGCCCAATACGGGCATACTCACGAAGATACGCCGGCAGTGCTATACGACCCTGAGCGTCCAAGGTGGTTATGGCGACTGTGGAAAGAAAGAGGCGGGCAAAATCCCGAGTTTCCTTCCTGGTAAGGGAAAGAGAGGAAATTTTCGCATAGAGATTACCCCAGGAGTCTTCAGGATAGAGGAAGATGCAGTGCTCGATGCCCCGGGAAAGATACACTTTGCCTCCAAGCTTTTCCCGGAAAGCACTGGGAATGATAACGCGCCCCTTTTCGTCGACCCCATGGGCGTACTGCCCGACGAACACACCCCTCCCCCTTCCTCCACTTTGCTCCCCTAAAAACCACTCTACTATACACCTCGGGGAGGGGAAATTGAACACCTGTTTTACAAACGTTCGTCACTACCGGAGAGAGCGATCCCACGTCCCCCTTCCCCCGAAAGGGCAAGAAGTAACTCCTCCCACCGGGGAGAGGCCATCCGAAACAGTGTCACCCTCTGGCCGATTTCCGAGAGTCCGTGGGCATCAGAGAAAGAGAGAAGAGGATATCCGGAAAGGGCGAAACGTTCCTGAGCTTCTTCCAGGGAAAGCGCGGGAGAGATCTCAAGGGCCCTGACTGGAAGTGCAGGGGGAAGGAAACCAAGCTGGGAAAAGACGCTGTACGCTTTCCGGTCAACGTGGGCAAGCACCGCCACACCCTGATGGCGCTCCACCTCCTCCACCGCATCCTCGAGGGAAAGAGCCACAGGGACAGCGAGGAGGGAGGTCTTTCTGGCAACGATATTGCCCTCCTCACCGATAACCCATTCCTCTCCCCATACCCCTGTGTCAAGCGGAAAAGTGAAGAGGTGCTCCTCTACGAGGCGGTTGAAAGCCAGGAGATGCTCAAGAGTAGGGAAATAGGCGAGGAGATGCACCTCCTCCTTAGTCTCTATCTCTATACCGGGGATGACCCAGAGCCCAAATCTTTCTCCAAGGGAGAGTGTCACCGCAACATTGTCGCAGGCATTGTGGTCGGTCACCGCAATACAGTCAAGACCCTTCTCCAGGGCTTCAAGAATAATACAGTGCGGAAGCATGTCTCGCTGGGCACAGGGGGATAGGACGGTGTGGATATGGAGGTCTGCGGTAAATACCCTAATGCTCACGGCGCCTTTTCCCCGGTATTCCCAGAGCTGAAAGGCGGGACACCGCCTCAAAAGCACTCAAAGGAGTCCGGAGCACCGTGATGCCCTCTTTCTGAGCACGGTCAAGGGTTTCCTTGTCCACATCGTAGTTGTTGACCACCACCACACAGGGAATGCCGACGAGAATGGCAACAGCGATAACATTGGGGTGGGACTGTACAGTTACCCAGACGCTGTCCTCAACTGCGTGGGCAATGCAATCACTGAGAAGGTCCCCACAGTATCCTCCCTTAATCTCTCTTTCCATATCTCCAGCCACAAGCACCGTTGCCTCAAGGGGCTCCACGAGATCTCGAACCTTGATCGCCAATGTCCTCCCTCCTCTTCCCCGCCATGGTTTGTGGTACCCGGCTTGCCAAGGCATAGATTTCTTGAGCCAGCTCGAGCATATTGTCGCGAAGGAGAAATGGGCAGTCCACTTCTTCGGCTTTTCCCTGAACGACATCCTCTGCCAGAGCCCGGCACGTCGGTGAACCACAGGCACCACAGTCCAGTCCGGGCAAGAGCTCAAGGAGTTTCTCGATCTGCTGGTACTTCTCCATGGCTCGCTGGAAATTCTGATCGAGCTTCAGGACCTCCTTGGCCTCATAGGCCCGTTCTCGGACGAAAACACCCGCTTTCCGCCACGTCTCCATTTCCTCTTCGCTCCACGGGCGAAACACGCTGTATTTCTTCAGGAGATGGTTCACGTTGACTTTGGCGATAAAGGGATTCTGTACCGCCAGGACCCCTCCCACACATCCACCAACACAGGCCTGTGCCTCACAGTACACCACTTCCCTGAGTTCTCCCATTTCGATTTTCTCAAAGACCGAAATCACATTGTGAATGCCATCAACAGCCATATATTCCCCTTCGCCAAGAGATTCCTGCTCTCCTCCAGACCGGGCCCATCCGATACCTCGGAATCCAGCAATCTGAAGTTCTGGTCTGTCCTCCACAAGGTGGAGTTCATTTACAAGCCGGGTGTAGACACTGGCCATGGAGATNGCCCCATCGATTCTCCCCAGGGCTTCTCCGCTTTGGCGAACCTCCGTTACTTTTGCCGGGCAGGGAGTGATGAAGAAGACCCCCACTTCCTCTGGACGGTACCCCCTCTCGAGAGCCCGAAGACGGGCAATTTTCGCCGCCACACCAAGAGGTGAATCAAGGGGGAGGAGATTATCAAGAAGAGAAGGAAACTTGACCTCCACGAGACGAACGACAGCCGGACACGCTGAGGATATCACCGGCAAGACCAGGTCCTTTTTTTTCAGAAACCTCGCAATTTCTGCCGAGAGGATTTCCGCTCCCCGGGCAACTTCGAAGACCTCATGGAATCCCAGGCGCAAAAGGCCGTTGAGAACTTTTCCCAGAGGAATGGTGAACTTGAATTGAGCGTAGAAGGCCGGCGCGGGGAGTGCAACCCGGTAGCGGAATCTCTGAATAGCCTCGAGAGGGTCTGCCTGGGCGTACTTGGCATGATTCGGACAGGTCCGTATACATTCTCCACAGTCAATGCACCGTTCTTCATCAATGCGAGCCTTCCCACCCTTGACCCGAATCGCCTCCGTGGGGCAGCGCCGGATGCAGTGCGTGCATCCCTTACATTTCTCTTCATCGAGAACTACCGAATGGTAAATCTCCACGCGCACCCATCTACCTCAAGAATCAGGATTCAAGAAAAAGTCCATAATCACTTTTGTCCCCTCACCAACACGGGTATCAATCTCAAGGCGGTCAGAACATTTCCTCATATTCGAGAGGCCGTATCCTGCTCCAAAGCCCATCTCGCGAATATGAGGAGGCGCAGTGGAGTACCCTTCCTGGAAGGCGAGCTCAAGATCGGGGATTCCCGGACCTTCGTCGTCCACTTCGATGTGAATGCGCTGCGGGAAAATCCAGGCTCGAAAAACCCCCCGGAAAGCATGAATCACCACGTTCATCTCTGCCTCGTAGGCGGCGATCACCACCCGGCGGCTGAAGGCCGCCGGGCTTACATTTCT
This sequence comes from Candidatus Caldatribacterium saccharofermentans OP9-77CS, assembly GCA_000347575.1. Taxonomy (GTDB): domain Bacteria; phylum Atribacterota; class Atribacteria; order Atribacterales; family Caldatribacteriaceae; genus Caldatribacterium; species Caldatribacterium saccharofermentans. Next base: position 9,187 of record APCU01000074.1, read on the forward strand.
CTTCATCGAGAACTACCGAATGGTAAATCTCCACGTGCACCCATCCACCTCAAGAATCAGGATTCAAGAAAAAGTCCATAATCACTTTTGTCCCCTCACCAACACGGGTATCAATCTCAAGGCGGTCAGAACATTTCTTCATATTCGAGAGGCCGTATCCTGCTCCAAAGCCCATCTCGCGAATATGAGGAGGCGCAGTGGAGTATCCTTCCTGGAAGGCGAGCTC
>APCU01000075.1 GCA_000347575.1 Candidatus Caldatribacterium saccharofermentans OP9-77CS
CGTACATCTTCCAGGTAATGTCGCTGTCCTCTGGAGCGTAGACGACGTAGATACCCTCGTAGCTTAAGTCGTCGTCGTCATCATCTGGCTGGTACTCACCAAGGACAAGCCCGAGGTCCACCTTGGGCTGATCGATGTCGCCAACCCGGATGTACCACTCGTCTTTCTTGTAGTCGATGAAGAAGTTATCGGCCGAGACAGAAGGTGTGTTGAGCGTATCGGTGATCTTGAGCTCAACGCCGGCGGTGGTGTAGTCGTTGATGGTGGCAACGATGTTGAGGGTGGTTTCGTCGCTCAGCTTGGCATCGGTCTTTCCGGAAGCAGTGGGAGCATAGGCAGTGTAGGTAACGTCGAACTCTCCGGTGACCTTCACGGGCTCGGCGTACTTCTCAAGTGCTGCAACCCGGTCCTCAAGGGCCTTAATGGCAGCACTCTGCTCACCCAGAGCCTTCTTGAGGTCGTCAACGGTGAGGCCAAGCTGCTTGAGCTCATCGGCAAACTCCTGGACGAGTTTCTCCAGAGTGGCGATGTCCTCCTGGGTTGCGTAGCCGGCTTCGTCAATCTTCTGCTCGAGGTATCCTACGGCACGGGCAATGGCCATGGCGAACTCATACCGGGTGAGTGCACGGTTGCCACCAAAGGTCCCGTCAGGGTACCCAATGATGATGCCCTTGGCCGCCAGGCTCTGCACAGCATCATAGGCCCAGTGGTTCAGGGGTACATCCACAAAGGGATTTGCCGCCAGAGCAGGAAGCGCCAGGGCAAGCACCAGCGTAACGGCTAAAACGAGCTTCTTCATACACAAACCTCCTTGGTCGTTCTGGTTTTTTCAGCCTTCCGTCCTCCCAAGGAGGGATCAGAGAGTTTCCCTGTTTCCTCCCCTTCCTCCTTTTGGACTTCCGGCCGCCACCACATATCCCTCCTCCCGGGCCACCAAGTTTTCCGTTTCACCTCCTTTCTCCTCACCCAGGAGTTCGGGACAGGATAGCCACCTATCCTTCACCTATAATATACGCCAAAAACGTCTATTTGGCTACACCCCTTTTAGGATTTTCCCAAAATTTCACACGAATTTCGGGGTAGCCATGGTCTCCTCATCAAGGTAAAAGTCGGTGTCAAAGACCACCTCACCCACAACAAGGGGCCGTGGTTCTTCCACCGCCTCGCAGCGAATGAAGCTCGAGCGGAACCAGTCCGCATCGGCAGGAAGAGGGAACGCCACATCCATGAGCCGGCGCATCATGGTCCGGTCGTAGAACTCTTCATCNAAGTGGTTGTCCGAGTCNGGATAGGCGCTGAAGCGGCGCAGGATGTCGGTCACCACAAACCCCATCTCAAGGAGCATCCGCTCAACGTTGTACCACTTGTGCCAGGAAGACTCAATGGTGGTAAGACCAAAGTAGAGCGCTCCGCCTCTTTCAAGTGCCTGGGCTCCCCGGGAGAGGGTGATTCTGAGGCCCTTCTCGCTCTCCACAGGGTCGGTGATGAAAACGGAAAAGGCGTGNTCTTTNANGGGATACGGGGAAGCGGCGTTGTACTCCAGGGCGGTAATGCCAAGATCGTGCTCTTTTGCTCTTTTTGTGATGAACTCCACAATGCGCCGGTCGACCTCAAGGACGGTGATGGACCGGGGAAGGCCGGTGCTTGCCAGAGCCAGGCTCAAAAGGTCGTCATCCCCAAGAATCAGAATGTCCTGTCCCTCAAGGTCCCCCCGCTCATAGAGGAACGCCACCCGGGAAAACACGTCGCTTTCTGTCATGAACCCCTGGTCGTAGTCGAGGTTGGGAAGGGGACGACCCTCAACGAGCCTGTGATAGAGCGCAAAGGCTTCGGAAAAGACCGAGAACGTGTAGCCTCCCTGACAGTGGGGACAGCGAACGTCCTTTCGGGGGAGAAGGGAAGCAGCCCTTGCTTCCCCCAGAGGGGTCAGGGAGAACTTTCCATCGCTATACGTGACAACTCCCGCCTCAAGAAGCGCTTTCAGGCGCTCCACGAATCCCTTAATGTGCTCATCCTGTTCGTCAAGGAGCTTCCAGAAGCTCTTTGGACCCTCTTTGAGCGACCGAAGAATCTGAACCTCGTAGCGATGCATACTCCCACCTCCTCTCCGTCCTGTACCGCCATGGTATGAGATACCGTACAAGTTCATCCCAGGATGTGGCGGAAGCAAACTCCAGGCTTTCGTACTTCCGCACGTACCCGGTATAGGGGAAATAAATACTCAGTCCGGATGTTTCTATTATACCACTTCCCACGCTCACACTCTGGACGTAAAGCACACACCTTCTGAGCTCTTCAAGGACAACCTGCGCCCTCTCCCGCACTCCGGGATTGATCCCGGGATAGGCAACAAGGAGCTCCATGAAATCCCCAAGGTCCACAAAATCTGGGTCACCAAAGTAGAGCGCCGAGTCCCCCAAAGCCACGTACACCCAGGGAGGGGTACGGAAGTCGTTGAGGATGGCAAGCGCCAGGGCGTCAACAGCCGAGGTGAGTCCCGAAACCCTTGAAAGGTCCACCGCCGAGAGGGTGTACCTTCCCGGAATACCCCTCTGGCCGTAGTATGTGGCATAGCTCTCTACAATAATTCGGGCAAGGGTACGTGCATCCATGGAAGGGCTTCGGGTAAGTTCCCGAAACACCGTCTCATAGTCCCACCCTTCCCCAGGAACGTTTTCCTGAGAAGCCACAAGCACCCGGGCATTGTGCCGCACCTCATAGGCCACTTCCACCATCTGCATGAGGCAGGCATCCATCCCAAGAAGGTCAAAGAATACCCCCGAGCGGGCCAGAGCAGATCGGAGCTCGGGAAGAGCGATGGCCCTCTGGGTCGTAAAATCAAAGGCGATGTCCTTTGTGGCGGCCTTCACCCCTGAGCCGTGGTTCCAGAGAATCAAGGCGTAGCGCGCTGCAGGGTAATTGCTCCGGGCAAAGCGGATGAAGTCGAGAAGGGTTTCACCGCTTCCTGAATCCACCCTCCCAAGACTCCCAAGGGACAAAGAGGCGATGGCGCCGGGGGTCGCATCTTTGGTGACCAGGTACCGCCAGGCCCCCGAAGGGGTATCGACCTGGACCACAATGGCCACGTCGTCGCTTGATCCTGCAAGTTCCATGGAATCGATATCCTTCCAGGCCTCTCCGGTAAGGTCGTTGTCGGCAGCCATGTAGACCATAACCGTCCACTGCCTTCCGCCTTCCGGAAAAGAACCCCCCGAAGGAAGGTAACACCCGGAAAAAAGGAGGAGCACAAACGCTACCCCCAAAAGCAACACACACCCGTACCGCACAGTTCTCCCCCTTTCAGAAGCTCACTTCAACGCTCACCCGGAGAAGGTCACCCGAGGGGTCTTTCGCATCTCCCTCTTCATCACTCCGCTCAACGAACCGCTGGTACTTGAGGCGAACGGTGAAGAACGTCCGCAAGGCGTCAATGATATTCCCCCCACCGTCCTCAACAGCGACCATCACCTCGAGTTGCCCGGGATTCCCAAGATCCTCAAGGTTCACCGTGGCCTCGGCGGTTTGACCAGAGAAATTCCCCGCAGAGACATAGGTTCGCGTTCCGTCAGGGTGCAAAAGCCAGGGAGTGCCGTTGCGCCACTCAAGAACATACAGCCCGGTCCACTCCCCGGGATCGCCCGAGGGACCGGTGAGGGCGTTCCCGTCGGTATCAATGGCCACCCGGTACACAAGGTTCGGGTCGAGATTCCCTTTACAGGTGATCCGAAAGGTGACGGTCTTTCCTGCCTCACCCCACTGGGGTTGCTCCCCAAAAGCGCACCCTGCAAACAGAAGCCCCAAAAGCACCAGGAATACCATCCGGCGCATCCTCACTCACCCCCGATTCTCACCGTCTGCCCCGGAAAGGCCTTGATGCCGTATTCTATCCAGAAGGTGTCCTGGGAGCGGTCGTAGAAGAGGCTGATTTCCCGGCAGTGGAGATCCCGGGTGAGCCGGACCCGAAGGGCCTCAAGCTCGCCACTTACCGGATCCCACCCCCCGCTCAGGCCGATATGCCATTCCCGGGAAAGAGGCCAGGCGAGCTCCACCACCACTCCCGTGAAGGTTCCCTCGTTGAAATCGTAGCTTCCCCGAACCTCAAAGCTTTTGGCCGCGCTTTCCTCATAGCTCACCTTGAGGACCCCCTCCGAGAACACCCCGCTTAAGGTATCGTACCCTGACTCAAACCGGACACTCCAGGGGCCCTCTTCGTACACCACCCCAAGCCCCAGGAACTCCGTTTTTGGGGTGGTGTAGTCGAAACGGAAAGGTGTCGCCCCGGCATACCCTGCCCGGTTGTAGGAGAGAGAAAGCCCGAAGGCTTCAGAAAGCTGCTTCTCAAAAGCAAGCGACCCCGAGAACACGTAGCGGGCAAACCCGTTCCCGTAGAAATTCTGCTCAAAACGGAGCTTTGAGGCGAGTGTCGTGCCTTTTGCGAGGGTACTCTTCCCCTTAAGGTCGAGGAAAAGATGCAGGCGCTCGTCCACCACCCCGGTGTCCTCCTCGGCGTAGTGCCCAAGAAGGACCCCTGCCTGCCAGGTGAAGTCCGATTTCCCCAGACGCTCCTTTTTGCGGACCACCTCAAGCTCCGGGATTTTCCGCACAAACCGCACGAAATCCCCGGTATAGGCATCGCCCTCAAGGTCCTCATGGCCTGTGTAGCGAAGGGTGTAGGTGTACTTCCCGGAAGCCTTCTGCAGAGCTACCTCGTACTGGAGATCTTTATCGGTGTACACTCCAAAGCGGGCGTCTTCCCGGAAGACCACTTGAGTCTTTGCCGTGATCCCCCCAAGGTCATAGGACGTCGTCCAGGTGGCTGAAAGGGCGCTACTTCTTTGAGCGAGGTTTTCGGCGTAGCTTGTGGCGAGTTTGCTCTGGAGCTTCTTCTCCGTATAGGTGAGAAGCGCCTGGGCCGAAAGGACCGCATCGTTCTCCCCCACCGTCTGGACGTACGAGAAGTTCGAGGAGAGGTCCAGGATCTTGCCGAACTTCCGGGAGTACTCGCCCTTTGCCGTGACCTTCGGGGGAGCGCCTTTCCGGTCCAGGTACTCGACGTTAATTTTCCCCTTCTCGTTCTTCTTCTCGTTATCAATGTAGTGCGTGATGCTCAGCTTCCACCCGATTTTCTCCCAGAAGCTCAGCTCCACCGTGCCGAAGGAGGTGTCGTTTGGGAAGTAGTTGTGGTAGTAGGTCAGGTAGTACCCGGTTGCACGGGAGTACCCCACCATGGGGAGGAGGGGGAGCTGTTCCTTCTGGTTGAGGAAGAAGGCATAGGACGGAAGAGAGAAGAGCCTTCGGCCAAAGTCGAAGTAGGAGAGATGGTAGAGGACCACCTTTTTGTTCGGGTAAATCACGATGCGCCTGGCCTCGATGTAGTAGTGGGGTTCAGAAAGATCACAACTTGTGAGCCTTGCCCCCTCAATGGTCATGGTGTCATCCTTTTCCTCGACCACCTCGCCCCGGAAGAAGAGCTTGCCCTCAATGCCCTTCCCGGTGATTTCCGAAGAGACCTTTTTCGAACGCCACCAGTCCTCCTTCCAGCTGTAGACCACCTCTTCGGCGGTGAACCCCTCGTCCTTTCGCGTCACCCGTACATTCCCCCGGGCCTCAAGCCGCTCATCTCTCAAAAACACCCGGATTTCAGAGGCCGTGAGGATGATGTCCTCATAGGTGAGTTTCCCCGAAACGACCAGGACCTCTTCATCCTTTAGGAGGTAAATGAGGCGCTCACCCTCAAGCTCTATGGCCTTTTCGCTTGAGAAGGCAAAGCGACACAGCACAAGAATCCCCAAAGCGGTAACGACAACACCAAGCCACCTGGCGAGGTTCATTCCTTCTCCCTGATGACGAATCTTGCCCGGGTGATGCCCGAGGCTTCAAGCGTCTCGGTGTCCAGGAAGTACACCGCCTGAGCCACCTGGATTTCCCGCTCTTTCTCGGTAATAACAACATTCCCCTCAAGGACCACCCGTTCTCCTTCACCCTCTGCCTCGTCCTTGGGGAAGTAATGGGCCCGGTCCGCCCGAAGGAGCACCTCTTTCCAGGTAATCTCCACCCCCCCTTCGCTCCAGGCCTCTTCGTTCTTCCCGTTGTAGAAGAGGGCTTCGGCTTTCCAGAGAATCACCGAGGCCTCTCCCTCGCTTTCCCGCTCTTTCCGGAGCTCCACATCCCCCTGGAAGGTGTAGAGTTCACGGTCAAAGTCCCCCTCCATGGTGAGGGCGCGGATTTCCGTCTTCCCCCGGGTGACCCGCACTCCTCCCCGGAACGACCCCCGGTTCTCCCTGAGGCTGAAGGAGAGCTCCCCACACTCGATGCGGTTTTCTCCCTGGATGACGACCACGTTCCCTGAGGCATTGAATGCCTCGTTCTTTGAGTCGTAGGTGATTTTTTCGGCCCGTTCCAGGATAACCTCTTTTGTTCCAGGCGATTTCTCCTCGCCGAAGGCCCACACTGAAGGAACAAGAAAAACACCAGAAGACAGAGCAGGATTTTTTTCATGCCCATCCCTTCCTCGCCGCCAGAGCTTCCTCTATTATATCATCGGAAGGAGGGAGCACAATGGAGGAGAGGATTGAGGCAATCCTTCACCGCTTAGAGGAACGGTTTCCCGACGCACGCCTACTCCTTGAGTTCCGCAATCCCTTTGAACTCCTCATCGCCACAATCCTTGCCGCCCAGGCAAGGGATGAGAAGGTCAACGAGGTGACCCGGGAACTCTTTGTTGCCTTCCCAACACCCCAGGCCCTTGCCGAAGCGCCTGAGGAAGAGGTGGCAAAGCTCGTGCAACCGCTCAACTACGCGCGGAAAAAGGCTGCCTTCATCAAGAAGGTGAGCCAGGAGCTCGTCGCGCGCTTCGGCGGGGAAGTCCCTGCATCCCTGGAGGAACTGGTACAGCTTGAAGGAGTGGGACGGAAAACGGCAAACGTCGTCTTAGCCAACGCCTTTGGCATCCCCGCCATTCCTGTAGACACCCACGTGGGGAGGGTGGCGCAGCGCATCGGCCTCACCAGAGCCCAGAACCCCGACCGCATTGAGGAGGACCTCAGAACGCTTATCCCCCAGAATCAGTGGATCCGGGCATCGCACCTTTTGGGATTTCTGGGACGATTCATCTGCCAGGCCAAAAGACCAAGCTGCCACGCCTGCCCCATCACTGACCTTTGCGCGTATCCGGAGAAAACCCTCTGATTTGCCCAACCCAGAATTTTGCCCGAAGCGTCACCGGCCCCTTCACCGAGCTCTGGAAGGAGGTGTCCTCGTCCTCTTTTTCTGTCTCCTCGACGAATTTCCCTTCAAAGTCCATGTCGAGGAAACACCCCTCAAATACCCCTTCCCCCCACAGCCTCACCCGGCCCCGGTAGTACACCGTGGACTCCACCTCAAGGGAGTTCAGGCGGCGGCAGGAAAGGAGCAGCACCCCGTCCTCAGGGTAACGGTTGGCGAAGAGACGGAATTCCTGGTCCCTGAAAAAGCCAATGACCTCCACGAAGGGGAAGCCAAACCCCACCTCCACGAAGTGGTCCTTGAGGGAAACCTCGGGAGTCTCCCCCCGCCACAGCCGCAGAAGCTCCTCCCACTCCTCTTCCCGGACCTTCACGCCCCGTCCCACCGGACCCCAGAAGAAGGAACGATCCTCGGAAAAGTACATGGCAAGCGTCAGGTGCTTGAAGCCCTCCTGCATGAAACATTTGGGGAAAATTCGCTTCCGGGTGAGATCGAACTCCATTTCGATTTCAAAACCCCGCTCCTGAGCCCCCCGCAGGGTCAGGACGATGACCCCATCTCGGTCGGAGTGGAAATGGATGATTCTTCTCCCCCGCGTCTCCCGCCGCAGGACCGTCACCGGCCCCTCCTGGTACCCAAAAAGCGTGGCGTCCCGAATCTGCGGGGTGAAGGGAGCCCGGACGGCATAGGTAGGGGTACGACCGAGAAGGTGGGCCTTGTTTTTGGCCTCAAGGAAGAAGAGGTACCCTTCGAATTCCTCAACGGGCATGACAAAGCGCCCCGTTTTCCCCTCAAGAGGACCCTCCTTCTGGAAGACCGGAAGGCGAAAAGGGCGAAGGTACAGTGTGGTTTCCACCTCTTCCTGTGCCTCCCAGAGGACCACCAGGTAATGTCCATCTTCACCAAAGAAGTGCTCAACCCTCGTAAAAAGACGCAGAGGGTCAAGGGACGCAACCACGCTCTTTTTCGCCACCTCTTTAAGGGGCGGGAAATGCACAAGGCTTTTCCCTTTTCGCCAGTGCTTGAGGAGATCTTCCCTCCAGGTCTTGAACACTTCATCACTCAGATTCTCTTCGGCTTTGGGCAGGGCAAGGGCCCGCTTCTTGCATATCGCAAGGAGGGTGCTTGCATCGCCAACCACACCCACATCGCGGTGCTTCTCCTCACCCACCTCGACAAAGGCTAACGCCACAAGGTCATGCTCAACGTAGACCTCAAGGAAATACCGCTCTCCAGAGGGAACCCGGGCGACGAACATTCCATCGTCGTTGGTGACAGCCTGGGTGACTGGTACCCCACTTTCGGCAAGGACCACAAGGACCTTTGCCCCCGAAAGCGGAATACTCGGGGCTTCTTCTTCGCCTGATGCCGTGTACTCCCAGAACCCCATCTCGTTGAACGGCGTATCCGCAGGAAGGTTCACCACACCCTGAAGAAAGGTCACGAAACTCCACTCCTCTGCTGTTTCATCTCGTACATCCTCCGGTCAATCTCCTGGAAGAGCTCCGAAACGTTCTTCTGGCCGTCCCAGAGACACACCCCGTAGGAAATTCGGACCGGAAAAGGCTCACCCATCACCTGGGCTCCCCGGAGGTTGCGGCTTATCCGCTCCATGATCTTGTGGACGTCCGCCTCCTTCGCCCTGGGGAGAACGAGAACAAACTCGTCCCCCCCATAGCGGGCCACCACGTCGCTTGAACGCAGACTCTCCTGGAGGAGTCTTGCCACCATCCGCAGGACCTCGTCTCCAAAGACATGTCCGTACCGGTCGTTGATGGCCTTGAAGGCGTCAATATCGAGCATCACCAGGGCCAGGGGGTACCCCTCCCGGCGAGCACGCTCGAGTTCTTTGCGGAGGTACTCCTCAAGAAACCGGCGATTGTACACCTCAGTGAGCTGGTCGTACAGGGCAAAACGGAGAAGCACCGATTCATACCGCTTTCGCTCGCCGATATCCCGGAGCACCAGCCAGAAAATCTGTCCACCCTCAAAGGCAAAAAGCAGGGCCTCAAAGTGCGCAAGGTGAGCTCCAAGACC
>APCU01000076.1 GCA_000347575.1 Candidatus Caldatribacterium saccharofermentans OP9-77CS
GAAGAGGTACTGGAGGGAGTGCATGCTACGGGGAGTTTGAGGGTCCTCGCAGGAATACGGTATCAAGCTCTTCGTCCTTCCTCCAAGGTCCCCCACATCCCTGAGGCGGTGGAACGGCTCAATCGAACCTTCCAGGAAGAGTTCTGGTGCTCCGATGATGAAGTGGACCCTAAAACCATGAAGTTCCACCCCGAAAGGTGGATAAAAGTGTNCAATAGGAAAAGACCACACTCGAGCCTGGGGAGAGGAGCCCCGGGAAAAGCTGAGAGATGCTGGATTTCTTGGGTGTCCCGCATGATGTGAGCCTGTACACCAGTGCGGGCCGTTGAGCGGCTGATTGCTTTGCAAAGGGAGTGACGAAACGATTATGTCAGCCATTGCAGGTGTAAAAGGTCATAGTCAATTTTATGATGCTTCTCAGAAGATGTTGCGTTCTCTCGCGCACCGTGGCGGTGATGAGTTGAGACAAGTAGCGTCCGACGGTGTATTCATGCAAATGTCGTTTCGCAAGATCGAGCGATTCCTTGCGCCTTTTGCTGACAGAAATGCTGCAGTTTGGGATGGTATACCTCCTGCTGAAATATCTGCCCAAGCGCTTTCTCGCTGGCCAAGTCCCTTTGTCATTGCGGCTATCCAGGATGGCGATTTGTTCATCGCACGCGACCCCCTGGGGGTAAAGCCTCTCTATTATGGTCAGATAGATGGTGCACTGGTTTTTGCTTCGGAAGTCAAAGCCCTTCTATCCGTTACCGATGATGTGCATGAATTCCCCCCGGGCCACTTCTACACTGCACAGCAGGGGTTTCAACCTTTTACCCATATCCAGGCAGGAGATTTTCTCGACGATGATGCTGATACGATTGTGTCGGAACTCAGGAAACGACTGGAACAGGCTATTCAGAGATGGTTAGTCACGGATACGGTAGGAGTGTGGCTATCCGGTGGTGTGGATTCTTCCGTCATTGCAACCTTGCTCAGACCAAGAGTCAGAAAACTTCACTCGTTTGTGATTGGCCTGCCGAACGCGACAGATCTGGAGTACGGACAGATCATGGCAAACCTTCTTCAGACCGAACACCATGCGCATATCATATCTCTGGACGATGTTCTCGCTGTATTGCCTGATGTTATCTATGCGCTGGAATCCTTTGATGCTCTTTTAGTTCGCTCATCGGTGACACACTATTTGATTTCCAAAGTTGCATCGGAGTATGTAGAGCTGATTTTTACCGGTGAGGGTGGTGATGAATTGTTTGCTGGCTATGATTACATGAAAGATTATCCCCTGGAGCAACTCCCTGTTATTCTGGAGCAAGCAGTCAGGAGCTTGCATAATACAGCCTTCCAGCGTGTTGATCGCTGTGCTGGAGCGCCACGGACTCATCCCTTGCTTTCCCTTTGCCGATATGGATGTGGTTGAGTATGCACTTCGTATTCCAGCCGGGTACAAGTTGTACCAGAGGTCGGGGAAGCGGATCGAAAAATGGATATTGCGTCGAGTTGTGGAGCAAGATGTCCCCGAGAAGGTACTCTGGCGTCCCAAGACNAAGTTCTGGCAAGGTACGGGACTCCAGCAGTTCATTGGCGATTATGCGGATTCGCGTGTCTCGGACCGTGATTTTGAGCGAGAGCGGCGTTTACCAAACGGCTGGATACTCGCATCTAAAGAAGAATTGATGTACTATCGCATTTTCAGTGAGTTTTTTGGCAAGGTATCCAATCTGGACTGGATGGGACGGACGCAAATACCTGGGTGAATATGAGCTAACGCCAGGCCGTCCAGCACGTGCTCCTGCCCGTTGTGGTTTTGTTGTGCTTCACGATGGGGTTGAACGTGTTCGTTCGTGAGACCGACTTCCGGGAGCCCAAAAGTAGGAGCTCCTCCTTTCCCCTGAAAGCATTGGAGGGAATGGAGTTTCCCCGGGGGAGTCTCTGGCAACACCCCGGCAACGAGGGAAGCAGTGAGTGCTCTGCGCATGACCCTCAAAGCCCTGGCGCAAAGTATATCCTGGGTTCATGTACCCTCCGGATGAGTAAGTTTGAAGAGAACGAACCCATGATGAAAGAGTTCAAAAGTAGAGACATCCCTACANTAAGCTGACGCTNTCGTAGNNGTTTTTCCGTTATCTCTTGCCGTTCCGGCGTGGTAGAATGAAAGAAGCACGAAAGGAGGTTCTACTATGGCCGTAGAAAAGATTTCTGAGCTTCCCCGCAAGATGAAAGCGGTGGTGAACCACGCTCCCTATGACTTCCGTCTTGAGGAGATTCCGGTTCCAGAGGTTGGTCCTGAGGAAGTCCTCATCCGGGTGGGGGGATGCGGTATCTGCGCTGGAGATGTGAAGACCTTCCACGGGAATCCCCGGGTGTGGGGTGGTAATGGGCATCCTCCGTACGTGGTGACCCCGGTCGTTCCAGGGCATGAGTTCTTCGGCCAGGTGGTGGCCCTGGGAGAAGGGGCAAGGGAGAAGCACGGCATTTCCCTGGGGGACTGGGTGGCCGTGGAGCAGATTATCCCCTGTGGGGTGTGCCGCTTCTGCCAGGAAGGGAGCTACTGGATGTGTGAGCGGCACTACATTTTCGGTTTCAAGCGCCATGAGGCCGAAGGGGGATTTGCCGAGTACATGCGCCTGCCCCGAAACTCCCGGATTCACAGGCTCCCGGAAGGATTCCCCCTTCGGGTTGCACCCTACATTGAGCCTCTGGGATGTGCTGTACACGCCGTGGACCGGGCGGACATCACTTTCCGGGACGTGGTGGTCGTTGCCGGGATGGGGGCCATAGGCCTGGGCATGCTCCAGGTAGCTCGTCTGAAAAACCCCCGGCTCCTCATCGCCGTCGATGTCATCGAGAAACGCCTGGACCTGGCGAAGAAACTCGGTGCTGACCTTGTTCTCAACCCGAAAGTCGTGGATGTGGTGGAGGAGGTCAAGCGCCTCACCGATGGCTACGGGTGCGACGTGTACATCCACGCAAGCGGCAATCCCCAGGGAGTCATCCAGGGGCTNAANATGCTCCGCCGCCTTGGCCGTTACGTGGAGTTCAGTGTCTTCAACGCCCCAACAACAGTTGACTGGAGCATCATTGGAGACGTCAAAGAACTCGACATCCGGGGTGCCCACCTGAGCCCCTGGACCTACCCTGTGGCCATCCGGTTTCTCCATGAGGGCCTTGTGAAGGCCGATGACATCATCACCCATGAGCTTCCCCTTGAGGAGTTCAAGAAAGGGCTTGAGCTTGCCGAAAAAGGCGACGAGGCCATTCGGGTGGTGCTCAAGCCGTAGGGGTGAATCCTTTGCCCAGGCGAAAGGATCATTTTGCCCTGGCCTGCGAAGTGGCAAAACTGTACTACTACGAGGACCTCACCCAGGACCAGATTGGTGAGGTCCTCGGCCTTTCCCGGCAGAAGGTCTCAAGGCTTCTTCGCTGGGCAAAAGAGGAAGGCATTGTCCAGATTCGGGTGCTTGACACAGGGGAGGACACGAAGACCCTTGAGGCNNNGCTTCGGGAACGTTTTGGTCTTCGGGATGTGCGGGTGGCCTCAACCTTCAGCCGTGACCCGGGCCTTGTGGTGAAGCGAATTGCCCAGGTTGCTGCATCGTACCTTCGGGGAGTGGTTGAGCCCCACACCTCTTTGGGGGTTGCCTACGGGAAAACGCTCTTTGCCATGACCCATTTCCTCGTGCCGAAAGTCGTCCCGGGTTTCCAGGTGGTGCAGATTATGGGAGGGTATGGAAAGCTCAAAGGAGACGTTGTGGCGGTGGAACTCGCCCGGGCCCTGGCGCAGAATTTCGGTGGGAGTGTGGTGTATCTCCTGGCTCCAGCATTTGCAAAGGATGAGGCAACGCGGAATGCCCTCCTTGGTGATGAGCGTGTGGCCCGGGTACTGGAACTTGCCCGCAACGTGGATATCGCCCTTGTGGGGATTGGAGGAGTGACTTCGGGTTCCACCTTGCTGGATACCGGGGACATTTACCCCCACGAGGTTGAGGAACTCATCGCCCGGAAAGCGGTCGGGAATATCTGTGGCAATTTCTACAATGAGCAGGGGGAGCCGGTTCCCTGCCAGGCCGATCGGCGGCGTATTGCCCTGACCCTGCAGGAGCTCTCGAGAATCCCAAGGGTCATAGGGGTGGCGGGAGGAGAAGAAAAGCTCAGGCCTATTCTCGGAGCGCTCCGGGGGAAGTTCGTGAACATCCTCATCACCGACGACGTCACCGCTTCGGCCCTTCTTGAAGGGGATTAGCATTTGCGCCCGCTCCTTTTCGGGAGTATAATAACCCTATGGAAGGAACATCACATCTAAAGGAGGGGTGTGGTTATGCGGAAGTTCCTTCTGTTCCTCTTGGCCTTCGTGCTTCTTGCGAGTGTAGCCTACGCTTCACCGGTGAAGCTCGTCGTTGTGGGAGATGCAGGACACAACCTGAAACCTTTTGAGTGGTATGCGAAGGATCTGAAGGAAAAGTTCGATGTGGAACTTGAGGTTATCGGTGTTCCCTTTGGAGAGCTCTATGAGAAAGAAAAGGTAGAGCTCATTGCTGGGACCGGCGCTTTCGATATCATGATTGTCTACCCCAAGTTCCTTGCCGAGTTCGCCGCCAACGGCTGGCTCTATCCCCTTGACGAATTTGTTGCAAAGCTTGATCCCAAGCTCGACGACGTTACCCCGGGATACCGGGACTTCTACTGTAAATACGGCGGCAAGCTCTACGCTCTGCCCTATGACGGTGACGTCCTGAGCCTCTATTACCGAAAAGACCTCCTTGAGAACGAGGAAGAGCGAAAGGCCTTTAAGGAGAAGTACGGGTATGATCTCAAAGTCCCCGAGACCTGGGATGAGTACCTCGATGTAGCTGAGTTTTTCACCCGGAAGGCTGGAGAGAAACTCGCCGGAGAGGTTCTGCAGCGCGATTTCTACGGGACTGCCTACTATGGCCAGAAAGACCAGATTTTCGCCTGGTGGGGGAATATCTTTGCGAGCCTCGGTGGCGTGTACTTCGATGAGGAAACTATGGAGCCGGCCATTAACTCTGAAGCGGGAGTGAAGGCTCTGGAGATTATGAAGGAAATCCACAAGTACTGTCCTCCTGATGTCCTGGCCTACGGATACGAAGAACTGAAAGACGTCTTCCTCAACGGGGACTGCTTCATGGTCATCCAGTGGCCCTGTGTGGGGAAGAAAGGAGCAGACCCAGCACAGTCAAAGATTGTCGGAAAAATCGGAGTCTCTCACGTTCCGGGAGTCAAGAAGGATGGCGAAATATACTATCGGGCCATGATGCCCTGCGGGCGAGTTCTGGCTATTGCCGCACAGTCAAAAGACCCCTGGAAGGCATACCAGGTCATCCACTATCTCTCGGTGGTCACAAGCCTTGATGACGTCTCTACTCCAGAAACCGGCCTTGACCCCTACCGGTACTCTCACTTTGCTCACCCCGAGGCCTACGAGATGTTCGCGAATGTCGAGGACGCAAAGATTTACCTTGCTGGTGTTCAGAAGAACATGGAGAAGGGGTACCCCGAAATGGTCCTTCCTGGAACGGTGGAGTACGAAGAGACCCTGGGTGTGGCCCTCACCAGGGCTCTCACTGGGGAACTCGATCCCAAGAGCGCTCTGGACGAAGCGGCACAGGCCTGGAGAGACATTCTCGAGCGATTCGGCAAGGAGCAGCAGAAAGCCCTCTACCAGGAGCTTGTGAAAGGCTGGAGAGCCGTAGGTCTCTGGTGAAGTCACCGGGGCTGGGGTTCTCCCCCAGCCCCTTTTTCTGGAGGAAACCATGGGGGGCTTGCGCAAAAGAGACTGGTGGATAGCTTTCTTCTTCGTCCTTCCGGTGGTTGTGATTCTCCTTGCCATTTCCATCTTCCCGATGATGTACTCTTTCTACCTCAGCCTCTGCAAATGGGACATCGGTATGGGAGGGCAACGAACCTTCATCGGAGCAGGAAACTACCTGAGGCTTTTTTCCGACGCCCGTTTCTTCAACTCCCTGAAGAATACCGGTCGGGTTCTTCTCTTTGGGGTAGGAGCACAGTTTGCCCTTGGTCTTTCCCTGGCGCTCCTTCTGAACCGGAGTTTCCGGGGGCGGAGTCTCGTGGTGACCCTTTTTCTTCTCCCCATGATGATTTCGCCTGTTGTTGTAGGTTGTATCTGGAAGATTATCTATCACTACCAGTATGGTCCCCTGAACTATCTCCTGAATCGCTTTGGATTCCGCTCAGTGAACTGGCTGGGGAGCAGCAATGTGAGTCCGTACTCTATAGTCCTTGCGGACATCTGGGAGTGGACACCCTTTATGGTCATCACCCTTCTTGCGGGTTTGCAGGCCATCCCCGATGACCTCTACGAAGCGGCACGGGTGGATGGGGCCAACCGCTGGCAGATTTTCTCCGGGGTGGTGTTCCCCCTCTTGCGCCCGGTGGTTGTCATCGCCATCCTCATTCGGGTGATGGACGCATTCAAAATCTTTGACCTTGTGGTGCTCCTCACTATGGGTGGTCCGGGTCAGGCTTCAGAGAGCGTGGCCTTTTACAATTACCTTACCGGGTTCAAGTACTTTAGCATGGGCTATGCCTCGGCTATGAGTTACGTCCAGCTTGCCGTCATTGTAGCTATTGCCAATGTTTTTCTGCGGTCTTTCAGGGGGAGGGAAGTGGTGTGAGGCGACGGGATGGAGTGACGGTGGCGGTTTTCGTGAGCATATTCGCGCTTCTTGCCATTGCCCTTGCCCCTTTTGTCTGGAACGTGCTGACCTCCTTTAAAGATAAGGGGGAATACTTCACGTACCCTCCAGTGTTCGTCCCTTCATCGTTTGACCTTGAGCACTACGTGCGGGGTATGCATCTTGGGGGAGCAAAAGGCATAAAAGACAGCTTCATCATCGCCTCCCTCACCACCCTTCTTGCCATTGCCCTGGGGTCACTTGCGGCGTATTCCCTTTCTCGTTTCCGCATCGGTGGAGACAACTTTGCCTTCTGGATTCTCTCGGTGCGGATGATGCCCCCCATTGCCTCAGTTCTCCCTCTTTTCCTCTTTTTCCGGTTCCTGCGGTGGCTGGATACCTACCAGGCGCTCATTTTCACCTATGCGCTCGTGAACATCCCCTTCGCTGTCTGGATGATGAAGGGATTCTTCGATGAGCTCCCGGTGGAACTTGAGGAAGCTGCGCTTATCGATGGGTGTGGGAGACTGGGGGCCTTCGTCCGGGTGGCCCTGCCCCTTGTGGCTCCTGGCCTTGTGGCGACGGCACTCTTTTGTTTCATGTTTTCCTGGAATGAATTCCTCTTTGCGCTGATTCTCGGGCGATCCCGGGTCGTCCCCATCACGGTGAACATCGCCGGTCTCATCGGGGGTCACGAAATCCTCTGGGCAGAAATTTCGGCCGTTTCCATCGTGGCCAGCATTCCCATTATCGTTCTTGCCATTCTCCTTCAGCGGTACCTCGTTCGGGGTCTTACTCTGGGNGCNGTCAAAGGGTGAGCGATGGGGATTTCTTCTGTGCCGTTTTCAACCATTCCAGGAACTCTTCCCGGGAAGCAAAGGATTTCTGGGTTCCCCGTTTCTCTGTAGAGAGGGCAGCGTAGGCGCAGGCAAGGTCAACAGCACAGGGGAGGTCTTTCCCCTCTGCCAGGAAGTAGGCTAAGGCCCCAAGGAACGCGTCTCCAGCCCCGGTGGTGTCAACCGTCCGGGCCTGGTAGGCGGGGAAAAGGGTGAAGATTCCTCCGCTTCCCAAAAGAGCCCCTTTCTCTCCCAGTGTCACCAGAACATTCTCTATACCTCTGTCCCAGAGCGTGGCTACTGCTCTTTTTAGGTCCTCCTCCCCTTCGATGGGGAAGCCAGCGAATCCTTCAAGCTCCCGCTCGTTGGGGACGAAGAGCTTTACACCGCGGATGCTCTGCCAGTCCAGGGGCTGGAAGGGAGCGGGATTCAGAATGACCGGGATGTGGAGCTTTTGGGCTAAATCAATAGTGGCGTAGACCGTCTCAAGGGGAATCTCAAGCTGCACGAGGATAAAGTGAGATCTGGCCAGGGCCTCTCTCGCTTTCCAGACGTCTTCAGGAAGCAGGAAGGAATTCGCCCCCGGGATGATGAAAATGCTGTTTCGACCTTCAGGATCCACAAAGATAGGGGCGACGCCGCTCGTTTTCCCCGGAACGGTCTTGATGAAGCCTGTATCAATCCCGTAGCGAGCGAAATTCTCTTTGACCAGGGGACCAAAGAGGTCATCCCCTACGGCAGTCACCACGACGACCTCTCCCCCGAGTTTGGCCACAGCTATCGCCTGGTTAGCTCCCTTTCCACCAAAACCGATCTCAAAATCCTTCCCGAAAATGGTCTCTCCGACCCTCGGGAAACGGTCCTCATAGTAGGTGACGAGGTCCATCATGTTGCTCCCCACCATGCCGATGACCGGTCGCGCCATNNTTCT
Organism: Candidatus Caldatribacterium saccharofermentans OP9-77CS; assembly: GCA_000347575.1. GTDB lineage: Bacteria > Atribacterota > Atribacteria > Atribacterales > Caldatribacteriaceae > Caldatribacterium > Caldatribacterium saccharofermentans. The sequence goes on from APCU01000076.1 coordinate 8,424, forward strand.
CCCTCCTACTTTCCCGCGTACTTNTATGATAGCACAGAGCCCCTGATGCACTGCCCTGGGGGTTCTGACCATCCGGATGTGGAGAGAAATTTTTTCTGAACGGGTAGCGTATCGCAGGGTGTTTGGTTAGAATACCAGAGAGCGTCGCTTTTTGGGAGGCCTATGGTTCGCATAAAGGTTCTNCCCCTGGGAGAAACCCTGGAAGGGGAAGAGGGAGAGAATCTCTTTTTGCTTTTTCAGAGGAAGAACATCCCCCTGGAGTCGTACTGTGGGGGCGTGGGTTCCTGTGGTAAATGCGTGGTTCGTATTGTGCAGGGGGAAGTTTCTCCTCCCACTCCTCAGGAGGTGCGGCATCTTAGAGAGCGCATCGGAGAGGGTTTCCGCCTTGCCTGCCAGGTCGTGCCCCTGGGGGATGTGGTGTGTGACGTTTCGGCATCTTTCGAGGATACGAAGCCCCTGGTTCTCGGTTCCCCTGAAGAGGGAGATGAGACCTTCTTTGTAGACGATGTTCCCGTGCGTCGAAGGATCCTGAGGCTCCGCAAACCCCCTCTCCACTCCCCGACCTCTCTCAAGGAGGAGTTCGAGAGGATAGCATCCCTTCCCTCTATTGAGCGGATGGCCCTGTTCGGGCTTTCTCTGCTTGGGGAAAAGGATGAGGAGACCTTTGAGGTCCTCTGGGACGAGCGGGCCGTTTTTGCAGTGCGGACTCCTCCAAAAGAGACAGTCCTTGGGCTGGCCTTTGACCTCGGGACGACCACTGTGGCTTGCGAGCTTCTGGACCTTTCCTCGGGAAGGG
>APCU01000077.1 GCA_000347575.1 Candidatus Caldatribacterium saccharofermentans OP9-77CS
TTTGCGAAAAGGCGATGGTATGATGTTTTTGGAAGCTCAAACCACCGGAAGGTCTTCTGGCTATGTCCGGAAAAGCGCTTTTCACCATAAAGACCGAGGCCCTGTGGGAACTGAGCCGCGAGAAATCTCGTTTCGTGGCCATGAGCTTTCGCCTTTTTCACCCCGAGGAGAGCCGGGAGAAACTCAAGAGAGCCATGGGGTGCTGCCCCCAGGCTACTCACTACGTCTATGCCTTTCGATGTGGTCCCCAGGGAGAAAAGGAGTACGCCTCAGATGGCGGGGAACCGAAGGGCAGTGCCGGATGGCCGGTTCTTGGGGTTCTGCGACGCTTTGCGGTGACGAACAGCATGGTGGTGGTTGCCCGGTACTTCACCGTCACCACTGAACCACAGGCCTTTGAGCTTTTCGTCCACCGCCTCCTGCAGTACCTCAAAACGAAAGAGCGCCTTAAGACAGAGAGAGCGCGCTGTGAGGTTTCCTTCACCATCCCCAAGAGCCAGGAGGATGCACTCTTTGGCTTTCTTGAGCGGGAACGTCTGCGGGGAACGGTAAAATGCTTCACAAGGGGGGAATAAACATGCGGTACGTACCTCTGGGGAAAAGTGGTCTGTACGTTTCCGAGGTGTCTCTGGGAACCATGACTTTCGGCAGAGAAACACCTGAAGAGGAGGCCGTGGCCATCCTTTTCCGCTACCTCGATGCGGGAGGGAACTTCATCGACACCGCCAACGTCTACAGTCAGGGTGTTTCGGAGAGCATTCTCGGACGGGCGCTCCGGGGAAAAAGAGACAATATCGTTCTGGCAACCAAAGTATTTTTCCGGATGGGCGAGGGACCGTATGATGGCGGAGCCAGCCGAAAACACATATTGAAGGCCGTTTTTGACAGCCTCAAGCGCCTGCAAACAGACTACATCGACCTCTACCAGATTCACTGCTTCGACGCCTTCACCCCCCTTGAGGAAACTTTCGAAACGCTGGCCTACCTCGTTGAGCGGGGATACATTCGCTACGTCGGAGTTTCCAACTACACCGGGTGGCAGATTACGAAAGTCGTCAGCCTCTGCGAAAAGTATGGCTTCCCCCGCCCCATCTCCGCCCAGATGCAGTACAGCCTCGTGGAGCGAAATATCGAGTACGAAGTGATCCCTGCCTGCTACGACGGAGGACTGAGCATTATGGCCTGGGGGCCTCTGGGAGGCGGATTCCTCTCCGGAAAGTACACTCCCCATACCCCACCCAAAGAAGGGCGGATTGCCCAGGCGAAAAAGGACTGGGAAGAAGCCTGGGAACGCCGGGCAACGGAGAAGAACTTCCAGATTCTCGAGACGGTCAGGAACCTCGCGGAGAAATACGGGAAGACGATACCGCAGGTTGCTCTCAACTGGTTGCTCACGAGAAAGGACGTTATCCCCATTCTTGGCGTTCGGACCCTCGCGCAACTCGAAGATAACCTCGGGTGCGTGGGGTGGCGTCTTGCCGAAGAGGACGTTGCCCTGCTTGACGCCGTGAGCGCCCCACCGGAAATTTACCCCTATCGCTTCATCCAGTGGGCTCAGGGGCTGGTGTACCGGGAGGAATTCCTTCCTCGGTGAAAGGCTCACCCAGGCGGTGCAGCCGGATGAGGTTCCGGTACCCCAGAAAAGGAGAACTTGCCACAAACACCACAGGATCACCGGGCCGGGCGAGTTTTCGCCCAAGGAGAATTTCCTCGGCTCTGCGAAGGAGGGTTATGCTCTCTGCCTCTTCAGGCACATCGAGAACCTCAGGCAACACTCCCCACACCAGGGCAAGCTGGCGAGCAGTCTCTTCTTCAGGGGTGAGGGCGAGGATGGGCATCCCTGGCCGAAAGGAAGACAGCACCAGGGCGGTGAAACCAGAATGGGTGAACACCACAAGAGCCCGGGCGTTGACGTTACAGGCGGTCTGCAACGCTCCAAAAACAATGGCCTCGGGGAGTATCCCCCGGGGCCGGTAGAAAGAAGGGATGCGCGAGGCAAGATGCCGCTCCGTGGCTTCAACCACTGTGTGCATCATCTGCGTGGCAAGTACCGGATACTTCCCAATTGCGGTTTCTGCCGAAAGCATGAGAGCATCGGCACCGTCAAGAACGGCATTGGCGATGTCCGTCACCTCTGCCCTTGTGGGACTTGAGGACTCCCGCATCGACTCAAGCATTTGCGTGGCGATGATGGCGATTTTCCCACGCTCTTTCGCAAGTTTCACGAGCATTTTCTGGTACACCGGGACCATCTCGATAGGGGCCTCAACCCCCAGATCTCCTCGGGCCACCATGAGACCATCAGCTTCTTGGGCGATTTCTTCTGCAGCGTGCAGGGCCTCTTTCCGTTCAATCTTGGCGATGAGGGGAGGAAGACGGAATCCCCGTTCCCTTGCCCAGGACCGGACTCTGGCGATATCCTCCCCATCCCGAACAAAAGAGAGGGCAACGTAGTCAACCCCAAGGTGCACCGCCATTTCCAGGTCCCTCTGGTCCTTCTCTGTGAACGTCCGGGCCGAGGTGTTCGTGCGGGGAAAATGGACGCCTTTCCGCGAACGGAGCACCCCACCCTCAAGCACCGTCGCGTGAAGACGATCGGCAAATTTCTCCTGCACCTTGAGCTTTATCAGACCATCGTCAAGGAGGATGTCGTCTCCCACCTTCAGGTCCTCAAGGAGGGGTTCNTAGCGGATGTACAGCTTTTGCGCCGTTGTCACACCCTCTCCGGGAAGGACAACCACCGAGGAACCCTTCTCAAGCTCCACAGCTCCCTGTTCCACCTCCCCGATGCGGATTTTGATGCCCTGAAGGTCGGCAAGGATAGCCACAGGCTTCTTCAACTCTTGAGAAACCCTTCGCACAAGCCNAACCGCATGGTGGTAAAAAGCAGGGTCGCCATGGGAGAAGTTGATTCGCGCCACATCCATTCCGGCACGAACTATTTCAAGGAGAATCCCGTACTCTGCCGAGGAAGGACCAAGGGTACAGATAATCTTCGTTCGCCGCATTTTGTCTCCCGACCTTTTCCAGGATTATACCACGGGCACTTCTGGTACAATGAAGGAAGGGAGAGGAAAACCATGCGAAGGAGCGGACAGAACAGGTTCCCTGAGGTTGATGCGCTTCGGGGTTGCGCCGTCGTCATGATGCTTCTGTACCATANGCTCTTTGACCTTGTGTTCTTCGGCAACCTCAAGATGAACCTCTTCTCGCCCTTCTGGCGAGGATATGTCCTCTCTGGTGCCTCGCTGTTTGTCGGCCTTGCAGGGCTCTCGCTAACCCTGAGCTTTTCCCGGGAGCGGAAACACCGCAACGTCGTTCCATTCTCGAAGTACCTGAAAAGAGGGCTTCTTTTGCTTTTCTATGGAATGGTCATTACCCTCGTNACCTACCTCGNACTCCCTGAATCCTATGTTCGCTTCGGCGTCCTCCACTGCATAGGAACGTCGGTAATCCTCGCCTATCCCTTCATCCCTCGACCGTGGCTGAGCCTTTTGGGAGGTTTAGGAAGCATCGTAGCCGGATACTTCCTCTCCCTGAAGATTTTCCCGTTCTCTTTCCTTCTTTTCCTTGGCCTCAAGCCTCCACGATTCTCCACCCTCGACTACTTCCCCCTTTTTCCCTGGTTTGGGGTGGTGCTTTTGGGAATCTTCGCAGGGAACTTCCTCTACCCCGGGGGGGAGAGGGGTTTCACTCTCCCGAACATCCCTGCCTTTCCCTTTCGGGGGCTGGCTTTCCTGGGGCGCCATTCCCTCACCATTTACCTCTTCCACCAGCCGGTGATTCTTGGTCTCCTCTTCCTCCTTGGCCTCATCCGGTTCCCCCTGTAGTCCGCTGCGCTATAATAGCGAAAAGGACAGAGGGGGGTGTGGGTGTGAAAGGGACTTGCGCCATTGGTATCATCGGCATGGCCGTCATGGGGCAGAATCTCGCGCTGAACATTGCCCGCAAAGGGTTCCCCGTTGCGGTTTTCAACCGGACCGCAGCAAAAACACAAGGAGTTCTTCGAGACCAGGGTGAAAGGGGAATCCATTTATCCAGCGTATGACCTCCGGGAATTCGTGTTTTCCCTTGAGCGACCACGCAAAATCCTCCTTATGGTGAAGGCGGGTGAGGCGGTTGACGAATTCCTGAACGCGCTCTTCCCTCTCCTCGATGAAGGGGACCTCGTCATCGACGGCGGGAACTCCTTCTTCCGGGATACCGACCGGAGAATCGCAGAGGCCGAAAGGCGGGGATTGCTCTACCTCGGCATGGGGATAAGTGGTGGGGAACACGGAGCACTCCACGGTCCCTCGCTCATGCCGGGGGGACACAGAGAGGGTTATGCACTCGTGCAGGATATCCTTGAAAAGGCAGCCGCCCAGGTGGAAGACGGGCCCTGCTGCACCTACCTTGGACCGGGGTCATGCGGACATTTTGTGAAAATGGTCCACAACGGCATTGAGTATGCCTTCATGGGTGCCATTGCTGAAGTGTACGACCTCCTGCGAAAAATCTTTGGACTCCGCGCGCCAGAAATCGCCAGAATTTTCGCCCACTGGAATACGTTGCCGCACCTCAACTCATACCTTGTGGACATCACCGCAAGGGTTCTCGCCTATGAGGACCCGGAAACGAAGACACCTCTTGTGGACCTCATCCTTGATGCCGCCGAGCAGAAAGGAACGGGGAAATGGACTTCCCAGGTGGCGCTTGATTTGGGAATCCCCACTCCCACCATTACCCAGTCGGTCGTCGCCCGTAGTCTCTCGTCCTTTAAAAACGAGCGTCTTCAAATTGCCTCCCGCTTCTCCATCTCCCAAAAAACCCTCCCATGGTCTGAGGAAGTCCCTCTCTTTCTCTCTGACGCCCTCTACCTTGCGGAACTTGCAGCATTCTCCGAAGGCTTTCATCTCCTTCAAGAGGCAAGTCGTGTCTTCGCCTACCACCTGAACCTTCCGGAAATCGCCCGCATCTGGAAGGGCGGATGCATCCTGAAGGCGCTACTCCTTGGACGTATCCAGAGCGCCCTTACACTCCACGACGCACCGCTACTTTTCGCCACCGAAGAGTTTCGTAGCGAGGTGCAGGAGAAACTCCCGGCCCTCCGGAAGGTCTGTGCGCTCTCTGCAGAACACGGCATCCCGGTTCCGGTCCTCTCTGCGGCTTTAGCGTACCTTGACGCTTGGCGTTCGGAAAAGCTTCCGGCCAACCTCATCCAGGCCCAGCGGGATTACTTCGGCGCCCACACCTACCGGAGAATTGACCGGGAGGGAACGTTCCACACAGAGTGGGAGGTGACGGCGGGATGATGCTCTTTGCCCTGGGGAACGAGCAGATCACTTTCTCCCCGCAAAAGATGCGCGAGCACTTCCGTGAAGCCCTGGCACGGCACGACTGGCGGGGGAAAAGCATCCTCGTTATCATCCCCGATAATACCCGCACGGCCCCAGTCCGGCTTTTTTTCGAGGCCACTCTCGAGGAGTTAAAGCCCAAGGCAAAGAAACTCGATTTCCTCATCGCCCTGGGGACACACCCCCCCATGACTGATGGAGAGCTCAAGGCGCACCTTGGTGTCACCTTCCAGGAAGCGGCAGAACAGGGGGTTTTCGTGTACAACCACCATTTCCAGAATCCCCAGGAGTTGATCCAGATAGGGACAATCTCTCGCGAGGAGATGCACCACATCTCCCGGGGGCTCATTGCCGAAGAGGTTCCGGTTACCATAAACCGGCGGATTCTGGAGTACGATGAGCTCCTCATCATGGGCCCCGTGTTCCCCCATGAAGTCGTGGGGTTCTCAGGGGGATACAAGTACTTCTTCCCGGGAATCTCCGGACCGGAACTCACGGACAAGTTCCACTGGCTTGCTGCGCTCATCACCAACCCCAAAATCATCGGTACCAAGGATACTCCAGTTCGGGAAGTCCTCAACCGGGCAGCCCAATTCATCCCAAGACCCACTCTTGCCATGTGCCTGGTGATGCGGGAAAAGGACCCCTGTGGGATTTTCTTCGGTGACCCCGAAGAAGCCTGGTCCCAGGCTGCCGATCTCTCAGCCCGGGTGAACATCGTCTATGTCGAGCGGCCCTTCCACACAGTTCTCTCCATTGCCCCCACCATGTACAGTGAGCTCTGGGTTGGGGGGAAATGCATGTACAAGCTCGAGCCTGTTGTGGCTGACGGAGGAACCATCATCATCTACGCCCCCCACATCCAGGAAATCTCTAAAACCCACGGGAAGTACCTCCTTGAAATCGGCTACCATACCCGGGACTTCTTCCTCGCTCACTGGGAGAAGTACCGGCATTACCCCTGGGGGGTACTCGCCCACTCCACCCACGTGAAGGGCATTGGAAGATACGCAAACGGCAGGGAATACCCCCGGATAGAGGTGGTCCTCGCCACAGGCATTCCTGAAGAAGTGTGCCGGAAAATCAACCTCGGGTATCTTGACTTCCGCACTATCGATATTGACGCTTACAGGGGTCGGGAAGAGGAGGGGATTCTCGTCGTCCCCCGAGCTGGAGAAATGCTCTACCGCCTGAAGGACGGAACGGTTCCGGACATCGATAAGCTGCCCCTTCCTTCAGGGTAATCTGGGAGGGGACTCCTCCAGAGGACGAAGGGAGAGAATGCGGTCGACACGGAAGGTCCGTTCTTCTTTTCTCAGAAGACAGAAGGCCCGAAGACCGAGAAACTCCTTTTCCTGAAAACGCATCATCCCCACCTCAAGAGGCAGGACAATCCGGCAGGTTTTCTCGTCGTTGTCCTTGAGGTACACGATTTCCAGGGGCTTTTGTGTTTCTTTAGCCTCTTCAAGCAGGCGCACCCGCTCCTCAAGAGGAAAGGTTCTGGCAGAAGCGGCATACTGGTACTCGGTGAGGAAACGGACCACTCTCCAGTCCATGATGATGTCCTTCCGAAGGAGTGGCCGCTTCAGGATGAGACCCTCAAGTGTCCGGCAACGGGAAAGGGCCACGTATACCTGACCGTGAGCAAAAGTCCCGCGGCCAAGGTCAACGACCACCCGGTCGAAGGTCAAACCCTGGCTCTTGTGGATGGTCACCGCCCAGGCAAGCCGCAGAGGATACTGAGTAAAGGAGCCAATGCTCCGCGTCATGATTCGACCTTCTTCCCGGTCATAGTAGAACTCGAACATATCCCACACATGGGGTGTGACCTCCACCTCACTTCCGTCTTCAAGCCGGAGAATGACAACATCATCAGTGCATTCCTGAACCTGCCCGATGGTCCCGTTGACCCACCGCCCGTAGGGGTCATTGGTGAGGAGCATCACCTGGGCACCCTTTTTGAGGCGTAGCACCGGATCTGTGGGGAGATCCGCGGAAGAAAATGCCCCCAGGACCTGTCCCTTGTACACCCACTCTTTCCCTGGAAGTTCCGCCAGCCTCCCCTCATTCACCTCCTGAGCAAGGTCATTCGTGGTGGTGAGGTGAATCACAAACTCCCCCTCCCCGGGAACGTAATCGGGGAAAACGCGGGTGTTCAGAAGGGCCAAATCCTCGTCGGTGGCAGTGTTACTCCGAATGCGGTTTAAGAGTTCGACGAACCTCGGGTCGCTCTGGCGATAGACCTTCTCAAGGACAAGAAGCGTCGGGCGGATCTCCCGGAAAGCAAAGGCGCTGAAGAAATAGGGACTCTCGTAGTACTCGGTAAACAGCGCCTGCTCGGCTCGCTTCACCACCGGCGGAAGTTGATAGAGGTCTCCAATAAAGACCATCTGCACACCCCCGAAGGGTGCCGAGGGAGAAGGTCCGTAAACACGGAGAAAGGCATCGATACAGTCCAGAAGGTCTGCCCGTACCATGGAAATTTCGTCAATGACGATGGTGTCGAGCTTCTTGTAAAGACCCGGGTCTTCGGGTTTGACGCGCGGAGCGGTCTCGGGCGTCACATCGGGCCGGAAGCGGAAGAAAGCGTGGATGGTCTGCCCCCGAACGTTCAAGGCGGCGACTCCTGTGGGAGCGAGAACAGCGATGTTCTTCTTCGTGTGGTCCCGAAAATACCAAAGAAGTGTGGACTTCCCCGTCCCTGCCCGGCCGGTGATGAAGACAGACTGGCTTGTCCGCTCAAGGAGCTCCAGAGCCTGGACGAACTCTCTGTTGAGCTCAACCGGTGTTACGGATGACATGACAGAAAGGATTATACCATGGAAAACCCGCTGGGTGCTCTGCTCGTAATACAAAAAGGGGTATGGTACACTGGGAACTGAACCTGGAGAAAGGAGGCCTGATGGTGAAGAAATTGCTACTGCTTGTGGTCCTGTGGCTTGTGTTTTTCTCCTCCCTGGCATCGGGATACGACGTTCTCCTCTGGGGAAACCAGGAGGAACCCGCTCCACCGCAGGAAGAATTCCTCCTTTTAGGAGACCTGGGAGGCCACGGATTTTCCCCAGAAGCCTGGGTGGACCTCCTCCCTCCCCCGGAAAAGGTGGTCATCCTCCCCTCAAAAGAAGACCTCAACCGATCTTCAGAAGTCCTCAACGAACTCTCCCGGAAAGGATACCCTGTCGTTGTTTCTGATGCTCTGGGGCACTTTGTGCATTCCTTCTCGTTCACCGAGAATTACCACACCGCGGTGTTCTTCAACTTCCTCCAGGACACCCCAGCTGCTTCCTTCGACCGTTTCCTCCAGGAACTCCAGGAGAAAAACCCGGACCTTGTCGTTATCTTTGGAACCAGAGGAAACCGGGTGCTCCTTGAGGAGCAATTTGCTCCTTTCAGAGACCGGATACGTTTTTTCGAGCGCGACGGGCTTCCCAGAAACTTCAGAGAGCGAATAACCGTTGAGGAAAAACCGGTGCTGCTCTTCTTCTATTCCTCCCGGTGTCCAGCGTGTCGAGAGCTCAAGGAAAAGGTCACCCCACCAGTTTTTGAGAAATACGCCGACCGCATCAAGGTGGTCTACCTCGATTACACCCTCTCGAAAAACTACGAAAAACTCGTCCTCCTTGAAGAACACTGGAAGGTGGAGGAGAAAACCTCGGTCGAAATCTTCTCCGACGCTGGATATGTAGCAACGGAAGACCCGGAACGAATCACCACCCTCCTCGAAGAGCTCATCGAAAAGACTCTGAAAAGCCCAAGAACCTTGCCCCCTCCTCGGCCCCCGGAGAGGGCCGAGGAGCTCATCTTTTCGCGCTTCCGGGGG
>APCU01000078.1 GCA_000347575.1 Candidatus Caldatribacterium saccharofermentans OP9-77CS
GCGGCGAATCGGCCAAGCACGGGCCAGGTTTTTAGGTTTTTGCAAAAGCCGCCCCTGATAGCGGGGTCTACTTGAGATTTGCCCCGTTTTTTGTTCCCTCTTCCTCATTCTTCGGAGAAATGGTTTCGGGGTTTTGTTCTTTTTCCAGGCCTTCCCCCAAGTAAGTGTCCTCCATGGTAGAGCCGGAGGGGGTCTTGCTTTTCTTCAGAAATTGTTGTATACTGTATTCAGTATTCAGAACTCATTGCATGACAGAGGCGGGATATGATTCGAAGAACAACCCTTGTTGAAGAAGTCTATAAGGTACTGCGAGACATGATTGCCAGTGGGGAACTCAAGCCAGGCGAAGTCCTCGTCCAGGACCAGCTGGCTGAAAAGCTTGGTGTGAGCCGTACCCCCCTTTTGCACGCTCTGCGGCTTTTAGAGAGCGAGAACCTCCTCATCCGTTCGAACACCCACCGGGTTTCCGTCCGGCAACTCACCCTCGAAGAGGCTATTGTACTCTTTGAGATGCGGGAAAGTCTCGAGAGCTTGGCATGCAGGTACCTCACGCCCATTATTGCCCAGGAGGACATCGATCACTTCCGGAGAGACTTCACCTTGGCTTATGAAAAGAAAAACGTTGAAGAGTACCGGAAGGCGGACACAGCGTTTCACCTGTTCATCGCTGAGAAGTGTCCCTACCTTGACCTCCGGACCGTCCTTGCTCGATCGGGTTTTATGACGAAATGTCTCATAAAGGGCCTGGTACGACCACCTGAGGAAACGTATGAGGAGCACCTGGAAATTTTACGGTGTTTTGAAACTCGTAATCCGATAGGGGCTGAGGAGGCGATGAGGACCCATATTCGGAGGACGGTTGAGCGGTTAAAGTCCTTGAGAGACTCTCATGGAGCACTGGAGGGATGACTGTGTACTACCGGTATGCCATCATCAGCGGATTTTTGGGGCAACTCAAGGATCGTTTTCGGATGTACCAGGAGCCCCGAGATCTTGAGGCCCGGCTTGAGCTTGCAAGACGAGTTCCGGGGGTTTCGGGGATGGAGCTTGTGTATCCTTACGATTTTGTCGATCCCGAGAAAACCCGAAGCCTCCTTGAGAAATACAATNTCCAGGTTGGGGCCGTCAACGTCGACATTAAGGGGGAACNGTACTGGGATCGAAGAGCGCTGACTTCCTGGGATAAGGATACCCGNAAAAAAGCCGTAGAGTACTTGGAGAACGGGGCAANGTTTGCTCGGGAATTCGGATCATACCTGGTAACTGTTTGCCCTCTCCAGGATGGCTACGACTATCACTTTGAGGTTGCCTACGATAAGGCCTGGCAGTACTTCCTCGAGGGTGTTGCCGAGGTAGCCCGGGCAAACCCTGATGTTCGCTTGAGCCTTGAATACAAATTTCGGGAACCCCTTGCCCACTATTTTCTGGGAAATGTCTACAGTGCGCTTTACGTTTGCCTGAAACTCGGTCTTGACAATGTCGGTGTGACGTTGGATGTGGGGCACGCGCTCTTTGCCGGGGAAAATCCAGCGGAGTCACTGGTCTTGCTCCACAGAGAAGGGAAACTTTTCCATGTCCACATCAACGACAATGATGGAAAGTGGGATTGGGACCTTGTCGCCGGGAGCCGCAATCTGTTCCCGTATCTCGAATTCCTTTACTATCTCAGGAAAGTCGGTTACCAGGGCTGGATTTCGCTTGATGTAACGCCAAAACACCGCGATCCCGTCCGAGCCTTTACTCGCAGTATCGCCTTTACAGAGAAACTTCTGGATTTTGTGGAATCGCTCGACGATGCCTTCATTGCGAAAGCCATCGATGAGGACGATCCAGGGAAGGTCCTTGAACTCCTCTACGAGAGGTTTACCGGTCAGGGGGATGAGCGGTGAGTATTGCATGGCCTGTATCTGTGGGAGCCATTCTCTATAGAGGATACGATATTCCTACCCTGTGCCAGAGCCTGGCAAAGCTTGGCGTAAAGTACGTAGATCTCGATTTTATCGAACCCCCACCTGCCTTTCGTGGAAGGGGATATGGAGCCCACGTTACCGAAAGCGACCTGACAAGACCGCAATGGTTTCGAAAGGTTCTTGCCGATTACGGCCTTGAAGCGGTGACTTTCAGTGGTCACATGTTCCTCATCAGCACTTCAGAAGTGGAACTTTTCATGAGGAAGATGGAGTTTGCAAAAGCCATTGGAGCCCGGTACATTGCTACGAATCATGGGCCCAAAGGAGAGGAGACCCGGTTGCTCAGGAATCTTGAGACGATCCTGGAAAGGGCAAAAGATTTAGACATCGTGGTTTGTCTTGAAAACTCGGCGCCTGGAACCATTATCCAGAGTGGGCAGGACGCTCGGTCCATTTTTGAACGGGTACCTTCTCCGTATCTTGGTTTCACCTATGACTTTGGGAATGCCTACCATAGCCATCGAGGACAAATCGATTTTATCGAGGATTTGCAAAACGTTCTCCCGTTTCTCCAGGTCCTGCATTTCAAAGACGTGCAGCTTGAGGAAGGAGTACTCCAGTACTGTGCCATCGGTCAGGGAATTGTGGATTTTCGGGGCATAGTTTCTTTTCTCAAAAGTTGCGGAAGAACGTTTCCTGTAACTCTCGAAATCCCCTATTTTTTCCGGAGCACCAACTGGGGTCCTTTTGAGACACTGGAGGATACAAAACCTTTGCCAGAAATCGAGGGGATTGTGCAGGTTTCTCTGTCTTTTGTTGAGACGCTATGGGAGGGGTCTTCTGGTGAAGGTTCGAAGGGTTGCGGAAGTTCAGGGGGTTGAAATACCTCAACCTTTTGCCCGACTGGTGAAGGTTGTATTTGCACCCGATCGGGGTGACGTGGAAGATCTCACCTTTATCACAACGGCAATTTACCCTGGAGGCTCCACCGACTGCAGGTTCCGGGACCGCACAGAACTCATCTACGTTCTTTCAGGGCGAGGGGTTCTTCTGTGTAACGGTCAAGAATTCTGCCTTGAGCCGGATACAGCGGTTCTTGTGGAAAGGGGGGATGAGATTCAGTTACGGAATCCGGGTCCGGAGGTTTTACGGATTGTCTCGGTGTACCCGAGACCGGTTCGGGCGTGTGATCTTTACGAGACTCTCTTAAGGGCAGTACAGAAGACAGTTGAGGAGGGTTGAACATGAGGCGGATCTTTGTGCTTTTTGTGGTTGGGTGTTTTTTGGTTTCGGCCACGGCCTTTGCGGCGGAACGCTATCCAAATCGTATCATCACTAATGTCGTCGTTTGGGCTGCAGGAGGTGGAACTGACGTTTGTAACCGTGTTGTGATGGCTGAGATGGAGAAATACCTTGGGGTAAAGATCAATGTAGTGAATATGACGGGTGGTGTTGGCGGGTCTATTGGCATGAATCACGTGTACTCCCAGCCACACGATGGGTATACCCTTTGTGGTCTCTCCGAATCCTGCGTTACTGCTGGAGTTCAGGGTGGATTTGACAAGGGCATGAAAGTCTGGGACTTCTTTATCATCGGTGGTTCGCCAGACGTCGTATCAGTTCCTGCAGGATCGCCCTATAAGAGCCTGGAGGAGCTCATAGAGGCAGCGAAGAAGAATCCTGGTGCCATTAAGGCAGGAGCCAGCGCAGCGGGCTCTATCCATCATCTCAACCTTCTGGCGCTTGAAAAGGGTACAGGAGCCGATTTCAATTTCATCCCGTACCCGGGTTCTGCGCCTGCTCAAAACGCTGCCCTCACAGGAGAAGTTGAGGTTGTGGTGACTTCTGTTGCTGAGCAGTCGCAGCTCATCCGGGCAGGACAATTTCGTCCTCTTGCGGTACTCGTTCCTGATGCCTTCACCATTGATTCGATCACTATACCGTCCGCTTTTGATTTCTATCCTCAGTTAAAGGAGTACCTTCCCATTTCCCAGGCAATAGGGTTCGCCGTTCCTGCCGATGTTCCTGAGGAACGCAAGGCGGTTCTCAGGGAGGCCTTCAAGAAAGCCATAGAGTCTGAAGCGATTCAAAAATGGGCGAAGGAGAACTTCTACGTTCTTTCCGGAAAAACTGGTGAGGAAGCAAAGAAGGAATTCCTGTGGTTGGAGTCCCTCTTTTCCTGGGCGCTCTGGGAGCTGGGAGCAGCTGAGATAAACCCCGAGACCCTTGGTATTCCAAGACCTGAGGAGTTGCAAAGGTGAATTTCAGGGCCCGCTGGTTTGTCCTGGCGGGCCCTGCCCATGCTTTTCGCAAGGTGGAGGTTTCCCGATGGAGGAAAAAGAACTTCGAAGAGCCGATTTTCTCACCAGCCTCATACTTGTGGCTTTCGGTGCCTGGGTCCTTCGGGAGGCTTTCAAAATGCCTCTCCGTGGAAGCTATGCGGGAGTGAAAAATGTCTGGTACGTTTCTCCGGCACTTTTCCCAATCATTGTTGGTGTTTTCATCGTCTTCCTTGGTACACTACTCCTTGTACACGCCATTCGTTCGGGAGGGGCAGCATTTTTCGTTCATTGGCTCCGGCAGGTCAGGTTGCAGAAGGTGGTCAGCGAAGGAAATCTGAGATTTCTGGCGATTCTTCTTGCTCTTGGAACCTTTGTGTACCTTCTCATTCCCCGGGTGGACTTTTTTCTCGCCAGTGCTCTTTTCCTCCTCTATACTATATCGGCGTTCTATATGGAGGATATTGACCTCTTGAAACGATTTGCAAAATTCTATGCCCTTGGCAGTCTTCTTTTCGCTATCATCGCAGGAGGTTTACCCAGACTCCTGGCCTTTTTGCCCTTTCCTAACGATATGCTTGCTCTGGTTTTTCTGGGAGGGTACATTGGTTATGGCCTTGCGCAAACCAGAACCCGTGAAGTCCTGCGCCAGAAGTTCGTTCAATCGATAGGCGTGGCTCTTCTGGTCCCTTTTTTGCTCTGCGTATCTTTTCGTTTCTTTCTCTTAGTACCTCTTCCCCGAGAGGGTCTTATCATGGAGGGATTGTATAGGTTGTACTACGCGCTCTTCTGGTAGGAGGGATGGCAGTGTCTGCTTTGGCGAATCTGATTGTGTTTCTTCAGGAACTTGCCGTAATGCTTGGAACTCCTTTCAACATTGTTCTCCTTTTCGGAAGCGTTACCCTAGGCATTTTCTTCGGTGCGGCTCCTGGTCTTACCGCCACCTTGGGGGTTGCTCTCCTGACCACCCTGACGTACCGGATGAGTACCGAGGTGGCCATTCTTGCGCTTTTGGGGATGTACGTTGGCGCAATTTATGGAGGATCGTATTCCTCAATTCTCATTAACATCCCTGGTACAGCGGCGGCAGCAGCTACGGCAATGGATGGGTATCCCCTGGCCTGTCAGGGGAAAGCGGGGAAGGCTCTGGGAATAACCACAACCTCTTCCTTTATTGGAACCCTTGTGGGGTTGATTTTTGTTGCCGCTTTGACCCCCCTTATTTGCCGCATGGCGCTCAATTTCACCTCTTTTGAGTTTTTCCTTCTGGCATTCTTTGGCATAATGATTAGTGGTACTTTGGGAAGCAAGGATCTGGCTTATAAAGGATGGATATCCGGATTTCTTGGGCTTTTTCTTGCTTGTGTGGGACGGGATCAACTGCAATTCTATCCCCGTTTCACTTTTGGCATTCCGGAACTCGAAGGGGGTATTGACGTTGTTCCGGCTCTCATTGGAGCCTTTGGTATACCCCAGATTATCGAAGTCCTGCGGAAAGAAGTTGTACCCCTGGTTTTTCAAGAGGTTCGCAGGGTTACGCCAGAGTTGAGAGAACTTCTGCGTCATCTGCCAACGGCGATTCGCTCGGCGCTCATCGGCGTTGGTATTGGAGCCATTCCGGGGGTTGGCGAGGACATTGCAGCCTGGACGTCCTATGGCGTGGCAAAGAGCGTTTCGAGGCACCCGGAACGTTACGGTAGAGGGGAAATCGACGGCGTTGTGGCCTCGGAAAGCGCAAACAATGCCTGTATAGGTGGAGCTATAATCCCCTTGTTGAGTCTCGGTATTCCTGGAAGTCCTCCTGCGGCCATGCTCCTTGGAGCCCTTTTACTCCACGGTGTACAGCCCGGGCCTATGCTGACCATTGACCATCCAACATTTATCCCCAAGGTGACTGCAGCACTTTTTCTCAGCGCTTTTGGCATGTTCGTTGTTGGAATGCTACTCGTCAAACAGGTCATCAAACTGTTGAAGATCCCTCAGGTTGTTCTCATGGCTATCGTTGGAGTGCTCTGCGTTATAGGTTCATACGCTATTGGTCTGAGGATTTTCAACCTTTACCTTATGTTGCCCATCGGCCTTCTTGCCTACTGTCTTACGAAGATGGATTATCCCATTGCTCCCCTCGTTATCGGTGTCATTCTTGGGCCTATGGCCGATGCGAATCTCAGGCGAGCGCTGATGGTTTCAGAAGGAAGTCTGCTCCCTATATTTACTCGTCCTGTCGCGCTTGTTCTTTTTCTTGCCACCATTTTCATGGCGGTGAGCCAAGTTTCGTGGGTGAAATCCTGGTTTAGGCGCTTGAGCAAGAAGGCCCCTTTGCTCTCGGGACGAGAGGATTATGTTTTGGCGCAATCAAGCCGTAAGGAGTGACAACCGTGTACCTTGTCATCGCTTCTGACCATTTTGGATATCCCCTGAAACAGGTGATCGTGGATCACCTCAGGGAGAAGGGTGTGGAGTTTGAGGACATTGGGGTTTTCTCCGAAGAGGATGTTGTGGATTACCCCGATATTGCCCTTCGGGCCTGTCTTGGCATCCGGGAGGGGAAGTACCAGTACGGTATCCTCATCTGTGGCACAGGTATCGGCATGGCAATGGCGGCGAATAAGATTCCTGGGATTTACGCTGCCTGTGCCCACGACATCTACTCGGCGGAACGGGCGAAGAAGAGCAACAACGCGAATGTTCTGACCCTGGGAAGGCACATTGTGGGACCGGAGCTCGCCAAGATGCTCGTTGATGCCTGGCTTGCAAGTAGCTTCCAGGGTGGCCGTTCAACACCGAAGGTGGAGAAGATTCGGGCAATTGAAAAACGATATATGAGTATGGAGGAGGAAGAAGCATGAANAAGTTCATCAACCGTCCAGAAAACCTCATTGAGGAGATGCTCGAAGGCTTCGTGAAGGCCCATCCTGACAAAGTCCGCCGCCTCGANACCGAGCGGGTCCTCGTCCGCAAAGACGCCCCGGTCAAAGGCAAAGTGGGTATCGTCACTGGAGGGGGTTCAGGGCACAAACCGGCCTTCATCGGCTACCTGGGGAAAGGACTCGTCGACGCCGTGGCGGTGGGGGATATCTTCGCTGCCCCACCAGTTGCCAGGGTCTATGAGGCCATCAAGGCCGTGCACAGCGGTCAAGGAGTGCTCCTCTGCCTTGGGAACTACTCCGGGGATGTCATGAACTTCGGCATGGCCAGAGAACTCGCTGAAGCCGAGGGGATTCCTGTAGAGCACATCATCGTGAACGACGATGTGGCCTCAAGCCCGAAAGGCAGGGAGGAGAACCGCCGGGGTGTGGCCGGAGAAGTGGTCCTCTGGAAGGTGGTTGGGGCTCTGGCTGAAGAGGGAGCAGACCTCCCAAAGCTCAAGGAGGTCGGAGAGCGGGTTGTCCGAAACACCCGGAGCATGGGTGTGGCCCACACCCCCTGCATCCTCCCCACCACCGGGAAGCCGAGTTTCACCATCGGTGAGGACGAGATGGAGATTGGGGTGGGGCACCACGGCGAGCCGGGGATCCAACGCACCAGGATGATGTCTGCCGATGAGGTGACGACCCTCATGATGGAGGCCATCCTCGAAGACCTCCCCTTCCGCTCAGGGGATGAGGTCCTCGTTCTTGTGAACGGCCTTGGGTCCACCTCCCTCCTTGAGCTGTACATCGCCTTCCGCAGAATCGCCGAAATCCTTGCAGAGAGGAACATCAGCATCCACCGCACCTACATCGGGGAGTTCTTCACCTCTTTAGAGATGGGTGGGTTCTCCATCACCCTCACGAGACTCGATGACGAGCTCAAGCGCCTCATCGATGCCCCCTGTGATGGGGTGCACTTCGTGCAGCACTGAGCGGAGGTGTCCCATGGAGGCCATTCCCTTTTCCCGGTTCAAAGAAGCCTTCATCCGAATCCTCGAGAACCTCGAAAAACACCGCGAAGAGCTCAACGACCTCGACGCCCCCATCGGGGATTCTGACCACGGGGAGAGTGTCTGCCGGGCCTTCGCCAGGGTCAAAGAGGCAGTGGAGGCCTTCCCCGAAGACCAAAAGGACATCGGTGCCCTCTTTACAGCGGTCGGGAAGACCATCCTCTTCTTTGGGGGTGCTGCCATGGGGCCGCTCTACGGGACGGCCTTCCTCGATGCCGGAAAGGTCGCCCAGGGGAAGTCCTCCCTCACCCTCCCCGAGTTCGTTGAGGTCTTCGCCGCTTTTGTGGAGGGAGTGCGGCGCCGGGGTAAAGCTGAGCCCGGGGACAAGACCATGTACGATACCCTTTACCCTGCCCTTCTTGCCCTCAAGGGTGCCTGTGAAGCGGGGAAGCCCCTCGAAGAAGCTCTGGAGGAAGCAAAGAAAGCCGCACGCCTTGGCATGGAGTCCACGAAAGGAATGCTTGCCAAAAGGGGTCGTGCAAGTCGCCTTGGAGAGCGGAGCATCGGCCACATTGACCCTGGAGCTGCCTCGAGTTACTTCATTATTGAAGCGTGGTTTGAGAGCTTAATGTGAGCATGGAATTGCCTCTTTCTTGAGGTTTCCTTGAGGATTTCATGTTCACCCTGTTCTTCAGCCATAGCTCGCTATCCCAGGGTTGTGAGCTCAGCGCGGTGGGAGAGGGCCGAGTGAAGAAATTTTTGGTCCTTTCTGGTTCCTTTCTCTGAGTCGACGGGCTCGGAGGAAGGGAAAAGCGAGATTGCTTTTTGAAGTACGCAGAAATTGTAAAGCGTCAAAAAAGAGGCCCTGGTCCACCACAAAGGCGGAATGTTGCTGAGTTGACAGATAATCCA
>APCU01000079.1 GCA_000347575.1 Candidatus Caldatribacterium saccharofermentans OP9-77CS
CGACCCGTATCTTCCAGACCTCTGGTACGTGTACGGCAAGGTGTACGAGAGAGCCGGGGAGTGGGAAAAAGCCCTGGAGTCCTTCGAGAAAGTCCTCATGGTCGATGCCACAAAGAGTACGTCCCTCATGGTCTTTTTCCGGGTGGACTTCGCAGACCTCCACGTGGCCCTCGCCCAGTGTGCGGCAATGGTGGGAGACGAGGAGAAAGCCGAGTGCTATGCCCGGAGAGCTTTCGAGCACTGTCCTGAAGACCCGGGGGTGCTCAACAACCTCGCAGTAGCCCTGATTCGGCGGGGCCGCGCTGAAGAAGCCGAAGAGTACCTCGAGCGGACCCTGCGCCTTGACCCCGGAAACGGCACAATCCTCGGCAACCTCCTCCAGCTCCTTGTGGAGGAGGGGAAAATCGACAAGGCAAAGTCGTACCTTGTGCGGCTTCGGGAAAATCTCGGGTAAAAATTTTTGTTTTCCCCCTAAAGTTCCGGGAAACCCGGTCGATATATTAGGGTGGAAAGCGGGAAGAGGAGGTGAGCGGGAGGAGAAAGGGGAAAAGGGAAGAGCAGGAGAACTCAGTTGGGCTGGTTCGTGTGTTTTGGTGTGAGGCAGGGATGCCTTGAGAATACCTCAGGAGGAGGTTGAGTTCAATGGGTCTTCGGATTAACCAGAACATCACGGCGCTCAATGCCCACCGCAATCTGGTGGCGACAGACAGCGCCCTCTCGAAATCCTTGGAGCGGCTCTCTTCGGGCCTTCGCATCAACCGGGCAGCGGATGACGCTGCAGGGCTTGCGATTTCCGAGAAGATGCGGNGGCAGGTCAACGGTTTAGCNCAGGCNTCGNGGAACGCGCAGGATGGCATCTCGCTCATNCAAACGGCGGAAGGTGCGCTCAACGAAGTGCACTCCATCCTGCAGAGAATGCGGCAGCTCGCCGTGCAAGCCGCCAACGATACCCTCACGCTGAATGACCGGGTGGAAATCCAGCGAGAAATCGACCAGCTCAAAGCCGAAATCAACCGCATCGCCAACACCACCGAGTTCAACACCAAGAAACTCCTCGACGGTACCGCAGCGGCGCTCACTTCTACCGATAAGGCTACCACTCAGGTGATCGTCAAAGGTCCGGTGAGCACCTTCGGAAACTACGAGATCAATATCGCCGCGACGCCCGGAAAGTCACAGATCCTCAAGACCGATATCTTCAAAGCCAAGGGACTGGAAATCGAGAATCTGGAAATTAACACCGGGGACTCCGGTATCCAGAACATCACCCTCAACAAAACCTCTGGATACGTGGTGCCGGTCGGCTCCTACCAGGTGAGCACTGTGGCAAGTGCAACTGCGACGGTGAATGCATCCTATNCCACTACTCAGTACCGNCAGANTGGTANCGGTGCCCTGGTAGATACAGCGACGNCTGTGACAACGGCTGGTACCATAGGGAGCGGGTATCTTTTGCTCGAAGTCACCAGTATCTCCGGACAGCAGGTTACCTTTACATTCAGGGAATACTATGTGGATACCACTAGCGGTACCGTGGGGAGTAACAGCGGAGTTGTGACGCTTACCGCAGATGGTTCAACGAACGTCTCTNCGGCTATCAACNGTGNAACNNNCGCCTTTNANTTNNNTAACTTCACGCTCGAAGATGTGAATAACTTCACCAAGGGTGATAAGATCCTCTTCCGGATCAATAATCAGGTAGCAGCGGGTGGCGACTCAATCACCATTCAGAAGACGGATACCGGTGTAGGGAGTGGTGAGAGCATCCGGTATGCCTTTGCCGCCAATCTCGTCGATAACCGAACTCAGAGTCTCTGGACNGCGTATCTCAACACCACGAACGGTCAGTTCTACGTGGGTCAGCTCAATTTCCAGATCGGTAGCTTAGGCNNGGTTACTCCGGCGGCCACCTTCGATGTCACTCGTTCCGGTGACCTGGAACCGGCGGATATCGATGCCACGCTACGAGAGGTAGATCGCTTCACCGACGCCAACGGGAACTTCCTCGTTGAGTANCCCCAGACCATCACCATCTACCAGGGGAACGGGAAGAGCACCACGGTGACCTTCTTCGCCACCGATACCCTGCGGGATGTGCGGCAGAAACTCAACGACGCCATCGCCTACGGTCTGGGACAGGCGCAGTACGTGGGGGATAACGCCAATCTGTTCGTGGAATACGTCACCAATCCGGTCTANGGAACACCTGAAGCNGTGGCGGGNACCTTCGTCATCCGCACCGCGGTGCCAGGAGCAGAAGGCAAACTCTACTTCAGCGGCGACCAGGCGTTCATCAACGCCCTGAGCCTCAACGTCATCCAGGAAGCCGAAGACAGTAAATTCACCGTAACCATCTACAACGCGCACACCGGAGGAAACCCCATTGCCGAAGCTGAGATCTCCGGTAACCGTCTGGTCGGGGTTCTGGATCCCAATGTGGATGTGGTGTTCGATGCCATGAGCGATATCAAGGTGTCCTTCAGTGTTTCGGGGAGAGCCTGGTCGTTCAGTGCTGACTCTGCCAATACCAGGACTTACGTCCACCTGGCCGACTCGTCGCTCATCTTCCACATCGGCGCAAACGCCAAACAGGATATGAACGCCTCCATCGGACGGATCGATACCTTAGGGCTCAACCTTGATTCGTTGCTCGTCATCGACAACTCCACCGCCAACGATGCCATTGTGCGCCTGGACCAGGCTATAGCCAAAGTTTCCGATCAGCGAGCAGTTCTCGGAGCTCTGCAAAACCGTCTGGAGCACACCATCGCCAATCTCGGTGTCGCTCGCGAGAACATCGCCGCTGCCGAATCTCGAATCCGCGATGTGGATATGGCCGAAGAGATGATGGCTTTCACCAGGGCGCAGATCCTCATGCAGGCCGGTGTGGCCATGCTCGCGCAGGCCAACACCATCCCGCAGATGGTGCTGCAGCTTCTGCGGTAGGGCTTCTGGTAAAGTGGTGGGGGCAGGCGCCCCCACCACTCCTGTGAAGGAGTGAGGAAACATGGAAGTCCGTAAAGTTGCCGATACGCTCAGGAGCTTCGAGGTTCCCTTTCGAACACCGGAGGAAGCGGGGTCCCTCCTGAAGGATGCCTCTGGAGCATCCCAAAGAGTACCAGAGAAGAGCCCTGAAGGTGGGGAGGGGGAAGGTCTTTCTGAGGCACAGCTCCTGAACCTCGTGGAGAAAATGAACACCATCATGGAGGCGCTGGCTGTTGAGGCGCGCTTCTCCATTCATGAAGCGACACGTACGGTGATGGTGACGCTTGTGAACCGGGAGACTGGAGAAGTCATCCGGCAGATTCCTCCGGAAAAGCTCCTTGACATGGTGGCTCGCTTCCGGGAACTGGCCGGACTCTTTGTGGATGAGGTGGTGTGAATGGCAGGAATAACCATCGACGGCCTGGTATCGGGCCTGCAAACCGGAGACATCATCCAGAAACTCATGGAAGTGGAACGTCTCCCCATCAAGCGCATGGAGGAGAAGAAAAAGGCCTACCAGGAGAAGATAACCCTCCTCCAGGGGCTGAGCGAAAAACTTTCCACTCTGAAGCTTGCGGTCGACAATCTGCGCACTTCTTCGCTTTATCGTTCGCGGACGGCGACTTCTTCAAACGAAAGCGTCCTCAAGGCCACCGCCCAGCCAGGGGCCCCTACCGGCCGTTACACCCTCCAGGTGGAGCAGATTGCCCTTGCTCACCAGTTGGCGAGCAATGCCGTTTCGGATCCAACCAGCAGGGTCTTCGGCACTGGAACCATCACCATCCAGGTGGGTAGCGGGACACCGGTTACGGTGGACATTACCGATACCAGCAATTCCCTGGAGGGAATTCGCAATGCCATCAATAACGCCGGACTTCCCCTCTCGGCCACGGTGGTGGGAGGAGAAGGTGAGTACCGCCTGGTGCTCCTCAGTCGGAACACCGGAGAAGCCGGGGAAGTAACAGTGACCATTGACCTTTCGGGAGGCACAGAGACGCTCAGTTTCTCTACCATCCAGCCTCCCCAGAATGCCCGGGTGCTTCTGGGAACTTCTTCACCCATTGTTTTTGAATTCTCCTCCAACACGGTGACTACCCTCCTTCCGGGGGTAACTCTGAACCTTCTGGCGAGTAGCTCCACACCGGTAACCGTGGAGGTTACCGAGGACACTACTCTCCTCAAAGACCAGATTCAGCGCTTTGTGGAAAGCTACAACGACGTCATCAACACCATCAAGGATCTTACCCGTTATGATCCGGATACCGGGGACAAGGGAGCATTCCTTGGGGATGTGAACCTAAGTATTGTCCGCTCTCAGCTGGAACGGGTGATTACTTCGGCGGTGAGTGGGGTACCGGAAGAAGTGAACAGCCTGGCGATGCTGGGGTTGAAACTCTCCAAAACCGGCGTCCTTCAAATTGAAGATCCCCGGATTCTGGAAGAGAAACTTTCTGCGAATCTCGAGGGAGTGGAGGAACTCTTCGTCCAGGGAGTGGCCAGGAATTTGTCGGACATCATTCGCAATGCTACAAGTTACGGAGGCGGCATCCTCTGGATCGAACAGAACATGTACCAGAATCTGGCAAAGGATATTGACGAGCGCATCGCTACCCTGGAAGAGGCCATGGCTCTGCGAGAGAAGCGTCTGTGGCGGCAGTTCACGAGCCTCGAAACCTTTCTCTCCAACATGCAATCCCAGAGTACGTGGCTTGCGAATCAAATTGCCAGGCTCAATAACCAGACCCAGAAGGGGTGAGATGAATGAATGCTTACACAAGCGTCGTCCGCTCCTATCAACAACAGGCGGTGGATACCGGTTCTCCTCTTCGCCTTGTGGTGCTCCTCTATGACGGGGCCATCCGGTTTTTCCGGTTGAGCGCCAGAGCTTTTGCGGAGGGGGAGAGAGAGAAAGCCCGGGAGTATCTTCTGCGGGCAGAAAAGATTGTTCTTGAGCTTTTAGGGTCACTCAATTTTGAGGCAGGAGGAGAAATCGCCCAGAATCTTTCTGAGCTCTACCGTTTCATCATCGGTCGCTGTGGGGAGCTCACCGAGGAGAACTACGCGCAGGTTCTCGAGGAGAATTGTCGGCTTCTTGCCGGGCTTCGGGAAGCCTGGGTACAGTTAGAGGAGAGGGCCAATGGGGAGCGGTGACCCAGTAGAGCTGAAGATTGAGCTTTTGCAGGAAATTCTCAACATTACCCGAAGGATGCAAGAGTGCTCGCAGGAGGGGATTTCGGATGAAGTTTTGGTCCTTCTTGAGAAGCGAGGTCAGCTTATCCAGCAGGTGGCGTCCATCGACGAGGAGATCGATGTGGCCGGGCTTTCAGAGGAAACGCGCTCACAGATGCTCTCCCTGCTTCGACAGATTGCTGTCCTGAACGAAGACATAAGCGCGCGGCTCTTCGCCGCCATTGCCCGGGAGCAGGAAACCCTTGCCCGNATGCGCGAGAGCCACTCTTTCCTGCAGAGNGTTCAGAAGAACTTTCCTGCTTCACCCAAGGGTCTCGATATCCAGGGATAAAATGGCACGGCAATTCATCCATCCCCGGTAAAGGGGTGATGAACATGCCGCTGCACATAAATGACGGTGGGTGTAATCGGGAGTATATAGGGGAGCTTCTGCAGGAAGCACGTCAGGCTTTNCTGGCATTCGATACCACCAGGGCAAAAGAGCTTTTTGAAAAAGCCTCTCAAATCGAGAAAGACCATCCGGAGGTGCTCCACGGTTTTGGGGTGATCGCCCTNCGNNAAGGNCGNTANAAGGAAGCCATNNCTTTTCTGCAACAGGCGGTGGAAAAGAACCCCCATTTTGCGGAAGCCTGGAATAACCTGGGCTTTGCCCTTTTTAAGAAAGGAAAGTATCAGGAGGCGAGAAAGGCCCTTGAGAAAGCCGTAGAGCTCGAGCCCGGAGAAGCTTCTTACCGGGAAAATCTCCGTGCTCTGGAGGGTTATCTCGGTGGCAACAAACAGAAAGCGAGAGGGCCGCTTCTCTCTTTGTGCATGATTGTGCGGGACGAAGCCGAAAACCTCCGTGAGCACCTGGCGAAGATTGCGGGATTCTTCGATGACCTGGTGGTNGTGGATACCGGCTCTCAGGACGAAACAAGAGAAGTTGCCGCTTCCCTGGGGGCGCGGGTCTTTTCGGTCCCCTGGGAGAACGACTTTTCCAAAGCCCGCAATGAGTCGCTGCGGCGAGCCCGGGGGGAGTGGATTCTGGTGCTCGATGCCGATGAAGTGGTGGATGAAGAGGGTGTACGAAGACTTCGTGAAATCGCCCAAAAAACCGAGGCTTTGGGCCTTCAACTTCCCATCTACAATTACAACCGGAATGGGAATGTGGGGGTGGTGAACTTTGCGCTCCGCTTCTTCCGCCGGCACCCCAGGATTCGCTTTGCTGGAAGAATCCACGAGACCGTGGAGGCGTCCATTGTGGCTTTAGGTGGAGCCATTGGACGCACGGATGTCCCCATTCATCACTTCGGTTACACCAAACCCGAAGACGTGCGCCGCAAAAGTGTAGAGCGCAACTTCCCCATCATCGAGGAGCTATACCGGAGTGAGCCGGATAACATCCAGGCGGTTCTTTATTACGCAAAAACCCAGCTCACCATGTTCGGCAACCGCGAGGAAGCACAAAAAGCGCTTCTTCGGATTGTACGGAACCCTGCGTGGCGGGGGAAGCCGGCCTACATTGAGGGACTTTTTTATCTGGGGACCATTTTTGCTGAACGCGGTGCATTCCGCATTGCCGAACGGATTTTCGAGCGGGTGCGGCGCTACGACCCCTATCTTCCCGATGCTTACTTTGCCTTGGGAAATCTGGCGTTTTTGCGTGAGGATTATCCCAGGGCTTTGGCGCTTCTTGAGGAAATTTTCCATATTGAAGCTGGACGTTCCCAGGCGAATCTGGTGCGCTTTGCTTTTACTGACGAGATACTCTACGAACGCCTGCTCCGCTCCGCTATCGCCTGCGGTGAATGGGAGAAGGCTTTAAATTACGGGGAAAAACTTCGCGCCCTTCTTCCCGAAGACCCCAACGTGCTCCATAACCTGGCGCTCGTCTATTTCAACCTTAACCGGTGGGAAGAAGCAGAAACGCTGTGGAAAGAGACTCTCGTGAAAGACCCGCAACATCCTGAAGCTCGCTCGCTTCTTTTCTACCTCTACACCCTGGCAGGACGTGCCGACGAAGCCCGGAAAGTACTGCAAGAGGTGGAAAAGGTGTTTTGAACCCGCACAAAAGTCACAGCTGCGGGTTCTCATTTTTGCCTTGTCCCCTGGCTGGCCATTCGAGAGCGATTTGCCGTGGGAAAGGACCATCTGGAGTGTCTTTGTCCTGTATCGCAGGAGAGCACAGAGCTACTGCCCTTTCTGGGGCGATCCTCCTATAGCTCTATCCCTCTCAGAACTTCCTCGATGAAAGGATTCTTTGAGGCCTTCATGGCTTCGAACTCTTCAGGAGTGTAGACCAGGGGCTCTACCGGGAGGTCCGTGAGCTCAAGAATGCGCCCGATGCGTTCGAAGAACCGCTCCCGAAAGTCGCCGACGATAACAAGGTCGATGTCGCTTCCTTCGTGGATTCCCCCCGGGCAAAGGAGCCATAGAGGTAGATTTTCTCTATGGGGAAGCAAGATCTGAGCTGTGCCGCAAAGGCCTTTATTTCCCCAATAAGTCTTTCACGGTCTGCAGGATCGACTCGGCGGAGCTTAGGCACTTCTTCGCATCCTCCTCCTCGTAGAATTCGCTTGGGGCGAGTTCCCCAGAAAGGCCATCTGGATACCTTTAAGTGCCTTCTCCCCGCTTTGCTGCGCCTGAAAGCAACTCCACTCGTAGTGCCGGGCCCTGTAGCTATCCCAGGCCGCTTGCGGGTCAGCTTCAGCCTGTTTGAGCCACTTGAGGGTCATCCTCCTCATGGCTTTATTGTACCAGATTCCCGTTGACCCCCTATCTTGCAAGGCGATTTTTCCCTCGAAAACAGGAATGCTTTGGCTCTCGTGGTGAGTCCCATTCTGCCCTGCAAGGTCGTCGTTTCGCTCTTTTCTTTGTCACTGCAAGGTTGTGGTTTCGTCCTTTTCTCTTGTCACTGCGAGGTCGCCTTTTCGTCCCCTTTCTCTGTCACTGCGAGCCTCGTTTTTTCGCTTGGCGAAGCAGTCTCGTTTTTTTGCGATTGTGAGACTGCTTTGCTTCGCTCGCAGTGACAAAAGGGGGGACTGCTTCCGGCTACGCTCCTCGCAGTGACAAAGGAGAGGTCCCTGCGAGGTCGTGGTATCGCCTCCGAAGCAGTCTCTGAGATTCCTCGCCGCTTCGCGGCTCGGAAGGACTAAAGAAGAAGGGCTCGGAATGACCGGTCAAAAGAGTCCCTGCGAGGTCGTATTTTCGCCCTTTTCCTGTGTCACTGCGAGGTCGTCGTCTCGT
Organism: Candidatus Caldatribacterium saccharofermentans OP9-77CS; assembly: GCA_000347575.1. GTDB lineage: Bacteria > Atribacterota > Atribacteria > Atribacterales > Caldatribacteriaceae > Caldatribacterium > Caldatribacterium saccharofermentans. Next base: position 8,401 of record APCU01000079.1, read on the forward strand.
TTGCGAAGCAGTCTCTTCCCCCAAAAGGCGAGATTCCTCACCACTCCGTAGTTCGGAATGACGGGCGAGAGGGCTATCACTGCGAGTCGCAGTATCGCTTCCGAAGCAGTTTCGACTGTCAGCGGTCATTGCGAGCCTCGTTGTTTTCGTCTGGCAAAGCAATCCCGTGAGACTGCTTCGCTTCGCCCACGGTGACACACAAAGGTAGTCACTGCGAGGTCGTATTTTCGCCCTTTTCCTGTGTCACTGCGAGCTCGTAGTTTCGTCTGCGAAGCAGTCTCAACCACCGGATTGCTTCGGGCCTTCGGCCCTCGCAATGACCAGCGAAAAGAGTCACTGCGAGGTCGTCGTTTTGTTTCCGAAGCAGTCTCTGAGACTGCTTCGCTTCGCTCGCAGTGACAAGAAAAAGGAATCCTGCGGTGACAGAAAAGGGCTCGCGATAACTCCCATTGTGTCACTGTGAGGTCGTATTTTCGT
>APCU01000080.1 GCA_000347575.1 Candidatus Caldatribacterium saccharofermentans OP9-77CS
AGAGGGGTTCATTCCAGTGGAAACCGTACCCCCCAAGGCGCTCAAAGACAAGACCCGAAAGAAAAGCCGAAATGGCATACTGGGCGCCGTTGAAAAGGCTCTTGTACCATCGGGACTTCAAAGTTCCGAAAAATGCCGCTACAAAGGCGATGAGAGTAGCCAAAAAGGGTGAGGAAAGAAGGATTGCGGCATAAAGAGGAGCAAAGCTCACCGAAATGGCTGTTTCGGGCCGCAGATACACCGGGAGGAGTTCTGCCACAAGGGTCAGGGTGGTGAAGGTCGCAAAGAGCGAGAAAAGGTACAACGACCAGGAAAGGCGAAGGAGCGAAAACCCCAGGATTCCAAGACCTGTCCCGACGACACAACCCAGATAGAAAAAAAACAACAAACGTCGCATCAACACCACCCTTCAGGGCGGGCCAACAGGGAAGGTCAAAGGTCTATCTCCAGGTCAAACCAGCTCCGCTGGCGAGGATGATGGCCAGCAGGCCAAGGAGCACGCTCAGGACCTTCGCCATCGTGGACCCTCCTTCATGTGTTTCTCATCCCCTTCCGCTTCCTGGGGATGGCAACCGCTCCGCTCATGGTGAAGACGCTGTTGGCCCACCCTCTTCCTCCTCGAAACGCTCTATATGGAATACCAGTTTCCGATTGACGGCATCAAGAGTTGCCCGGGCAACAGCCTCGTAGATATCCTCCCGCACCAGGGCCGTCCCCACAAGAAGGTCTTCTTCTCTCCTTGCTCCGGGCCGGGCGTAGTCCACAAAGGTCAGGACGACCTCGATATCTCCAAGGTGGTGCGTGGAGACATTGTGGAGCACAAAAAGGGTATCCCCCACAATTTGATTGAGGCAGTTNAGTGTGGCTCTGGCAACCAGAAAAGCATGGCTTCGAACCCGGGAGGCACTCTCTGTAGCCACCCCCTTGTAGGTTCGCTCCCCAAGCTTCACCTCAACCTCAACCTGGACGGTGTCGGGAGTCTTCTTCCACCCCAGGCCCCAGAGAACCAGGCGGGGAACAAACCACCGGGTTTCTCCCTCAAGATCGAAGGTGACGACGCTAACTTTCTTGTGGTCCACATCAAGGCCAAAGCGGGCTTTCAGCAGGGTCTCGATATCCCGGACAAGGAGCTTGGGAGACTTCGTCGGCCGGGCCAGGACGTGGATTTCCTCGATAGCCGTCTCCCCCACAACCCTCGCATTGAGGACACCCTCAAGGCACTCAATGGCCTTCTCTAAAGCCCGGGTATCGATGCCCTTTGCCATGGCTCAGTAGACAAGGTCGATGAGACCGTAATTCCCGTCTTTCCTCTTATATACCACCTGGACCTTCTCCTTATCAAGGTCCTTAAAAACAAAAAAGGTATGCCCCAGGAGTTCCATCTGGAGAATCGCGTCCTCAAGGCTCATGGGTCGAAGGACGAACTCCTTGACTTTAACCACCCGGTCAGAAACCTTTATCTCCTCGGTTTCGCCGGGAACCTCCTCAAGCGCCACGAGCTCCTCTTTCCTCAAAAGGCCTTTGCGTTCGAGTTTTTCCTTGTGGCGCTTGACCTGACGCTCGAGTTTCTCCAGGACTTCATCAAAGGCCGTTCTCCAGTCGGGTCCCTCGCCTTCCCCTCGGAGTACCACTCCGCTTGCGGTCATGGTGACCTCAACTTTTATCCGTCCACGTTCCGAGTAAAAATGCACCGTCGCGTCCAGGATACGCTTAAAGAAGCGCTCAAGCTTTGCGAGTTTCTTCGTCACGTGATCCCGGATAAAATCGGTGATTTCGACGTTTTTCCCTCGCACCACAATTTCCACCGCTTCAACCTCCCCGTTTCATGGAATTGGCTCCACCACAACGGCTTCCAGGCACCGTGGAACCACAGCAGGGTCAAAAACCCCGGCACCCCTTGAGAAGGTGTTGGCAAGACCACAGGCTGTAGCAAAGCGAAGGGCCTCTGCAAAGGGTACCCCCTGGGAAAGACGAAGAACGAGCACCCCAACAAGGGTATCCCCTGAACCGATGAAATACTCCCCGTGGACAGCTTCCCTGAGCCTCACAGACCACCGTTCCCCTTTCCAGGAAGCCACAATTCCCCGGGGACCATCGGAGAGCACCACGCATGCCACTCCCTTTTCTTCAAAGAGGGCCACAGCCCTGAGCTTATCCTCGAAAGAACGGATGGGAAAACCAAGGACCTCTTCAGCTTCTTTCACATTCGGTTTTACCATAAATAGCGGATTTTGCAAAGCCCTCCTCAGCGGTTCCCCCGAGGTATCCACAACCACCCGCACGCCTTTTCCTGAAACTCTTCTTGCGCATTCTGCGTAGAAATCGACCCGTAGTCCCCGGGGGAGCGACCCCGAAAGGATGAGGTAATCCCCTTCTCCGAGGTACTCCTCAAGGAAGCGGAGGCATTGCACCGCCTGAGCAAGAGGCACTAAAGGTCCGGGCTCGTTAATGACCGTGTGCCGCCTGGTTTTCTCTTCATGAAGGACGGTGGTGATTCGCGTTTCCTCCCAAAGCGGCCAGAAGAGAAAATCAAGGTTCTCTCTGCGCAGGCTTTCAACCATTATCTCCCCCACTCTTCCTCCAAGGAAAAGGAGGAGTTTTGCCTTTCCACCGGCCCGGTGGATTGCCCGAGCCACGTTCACTCCCTTTCCCCCAGGAGTCACGGTGACATCCCTTGCCCGGTGAACCTCATCAAGGACAACCTCATCAAGGACAAGGAGGCGGTCCAGTGCCGGGTTAGCGCAGAGAACGAAAATCACAGGGAGTGCTCCTCCAGGAAAATCTCCACTTCTTCCTGGGTCGGCAGGGCCGGGATGGCACCCTTTCTGGTCGTGGTGAGCGCACCAACGGCGTTAGCCCGCCGCGCTGCGTGGTACAGTGCGTCTTCAGGAATGTCTTTCCCATCCCGGAGGTCTCTCCAGAACATGTACAGGGAACTCAGGAGCCCAGCGACGAATCCATCCCCTGCTCCTGTAGTGTCCACCGTGGCCACGGAAAACCCGGGAACCTCAAGCCGCTTTTTCCCGCTGACCACAAGGCACCCCTTCTTCCCCAGCGTCACCGCAATGAGGGCAAGGCGGTACCGCTCTTGCAAAAACTCCAGGGCCTCCTCAAGGTTTTCGCTTGCAGCGATGAATCTGGCCTCTTCCTCGTTCACTTTGAGGACATGAGCTTTCTCAAGCCCCTGGCGCATGCGGAACCGGGCCTCTTCAGGATCCTTCCAGAGCTGCAACCTGAGGTTGGGGTCAAAGGATATGAGGTACCCGTACTTTTCAGCAAGCCCCAGGGCTTTTAAGGTTGCACTGCAGGCAGGTTCATGGGTCATGGTGATGGAACCAAAGTGGAAGACCCCGCTCCCCTGAAAGCACTCCTCGGTGACGTCACTCTGGTCAAGAAGGGTATCCGCTCCCGGATCCCGGTAGAAGACGAAGTCCCGTTCACCCTCTTTCGTGAGGGAGACAAAGGCCAGAGTGGTTTTAGCCTTTTCTGTCATAGTGAGAAAGCGGGTATTGACGCCGTTTCGGGCCAGGGTCTCCCGCAGAAATTCCCCGAAGGCGTCTTTCCCCACCTTCCCAATGAAGTAGGTTTCGATCCCGAGTCTGGCCAGCCCCACCGCGACGTTGGCCGGAGCTCCTCCAGGAGCCTTCTCAAATCCTGGGGCATCCTTCAGCGTCACACCGCTTGCGGTGGAAACGAAATCAATGAGGAGTTCCCCAAGGCACAGTGCCTTTTTGTCGAGAGACACCAAAGTCCATCACCTCACTCTGCAATTCTCCGGTAGAACGGAGCCAGTACCGGATAGAGGTCCCGCCAGATACGGTAGAGGTGCTCGTACCTTGCCACAAGGTGCTCATCGGGGAGGACCTTTTCGGTCACTGCCACAGCCCGGGCACAGGCTTCCTCGACGTTCCGGAAGACTCCTCGCCCCACAGCAGCAAGGAGTGCAGCGCCAAACGCTGGACCCTCGTCCACCTTCACGCCAAAGAGGGGCACCTGGTACACCGCAGCCTGGATTTTCCGCCAGAGCGGGCTCTTTGCTCCACCACCGATAGCCCGGACTTCCTCAATGGGGATGCCCATCTCCCGGATGATTTCGAAGGAGTCCCGCATACCGAAGGTCACCCCTTCCATCACTGCCCGGACGAGGTCGTTCTTGCGGTGCTTCAGGGTGAGACCGAAGAAGACACCCCGGGCAAAGGGGTCCGCATGAGGCGTTCGTTCCCCGGTGAGGTAAGGAAGAAAGAGCAGCCCTTCGGCTCCAGGAACCGATTTTTCTGCCTCTTCACTCAGGAGTTCATATGCATCCTTTTCAAGGAGCATAGCCATGTTCTTCTCTTCAAGCCCTAAAACATCCCGGAACCACCGGAGAGAACCCCCCGCCGAAAGCATCACGCCCATGACATGCCATTTCCCGGGGACCGCATGGCAGAAGGTGTGCACCCGACCTTTTGGATCCACCCGAACCTCGTCGCTAAAAGCAAACACCACTCCCGAGGTACCGATGCTTGCCGAGACCAGCCCGGGCCTCACGATACCTGTGCCGATGGCCCCTGCCGCATTATCCCCGCCACCGGCAACCACAAGGACGTCCTCCCGCATCCCCAGAAGCTCTGCGACCTCCCGTTTTATGCGTCCCGTCACCTCAGGCGACTCAAAGGAGGGTGGGAACCAGGAGGGGGAGAAATCTAAAGCCCTGATGAGTTCCTCCGACCACTGTCTTTTGGGAACATCAAAGAGGGAGGTTCCTGAAGCATCGGAGACATCGGTGGCAAATTCTCCTGAAAGCCGGAAACGAACGTAGTCCTTGGGGAGGAGCACCTTAGAAATTCTCCGGTAGACCTCCGGTTCGTTGTTCTTCACCCAGAGGATTTTCGGGGCGGTGAAGCCGGGAAGAACGGGGTTACAGTTAATGCTCATGATGCGCTCAAGACCAACTCTTTCTGTGATTTCCTGGCATTCCCGGGCCGTCCGCTGGTCGCACCAGAGAATCGCCGGGCGAAGAACCTCACCCCGGTCGTTCAGAAAGACCGAACCATGCATCTGGCCTGTGAGGCCGATACCGGAGACATCCCTGGGGTCAATCCCTGAAATCTCTAAAACCTTTTTGAGCGCCTGTACCGTCCCCTGCCACCAGTCTTCAGGATCCTGCTCGGCCCAGTTCGGGCGAGGGGTGTACAGAGGGTACTCGGCCACGCCCTTCCCCCGGAGTTCCCCTTTCTCGTCGATAAGGACAACCTTGCACCCTGTCGTTCCCACATCAATCCCCAGAAAGTACTCCATACCCTCCCTCACCTCCGAAGGTCCTTGAAGGAAAGCTCTCTTTTGAGGAATTGTACCATATTCTCCGTCGCGTCTTTTCCCGAGAACTCAAGCCTTTACACTCTCTTGTTCGCAAGATACAATGGAGAAGGGCGAAGAACATGAGCCAGGAAAGTCTTTTGGACCATGTGCTGACGAGGCTCCAGAGCTTTGGACCCCGTCCCTCGGCTTCTCACAAGGAACGAGAATTCCTCCTTTTCGTCCAGGAAACCCTTGACCATCTTGGCCTTCAGACAGAACAGGAGGGCTTCCGGGCACCAGCCACCTACACCTGGGCGTACCTGGTGTTCTGGCTTGGGCTTGCCCAGGCAGGTCTTGTCCTCCCCCGCATTCCGCTTCTTTCGGCCATCTCAAGCCTGGTGCTCCTTGTTCTTGAGTACTTTGAACTCTCAACCTTTCCTCTTGTGAGCTGGCTCTTTCGCTTCCACACTTCAGGCAACGTCCTGGGGAAAAATGGCGAAGACCCGGAGGTTGTCCTCCTGGCCCACGCCGATTCCGCCACCACCTCGATCTTCTTCCATCCCCGCTTTGTCACCAGTCCCCGGGTATCCCTGCTTCTTTTCATCATTGCATCGCTTGCCATTACGGGAGTGAGCGTGCTCACCGTATTCTTCCCCCTGAAACTCTGGTTCTGGATCGCCCTGCCCTTTGCGCTTTACCAAAAATCCGTCACCGAAGGCCCCGGCTTTTAAGCCTGGGGATGAAAGCGGCTTTAGATTGTGTTATAAGGGAAGGAAGTATGAAATACACCAACGTCGTCCGGGTTCTTCCAGATAAACGGCAGAAGCAAGTCTTGGAAATCATTGGGGACCGCTGTGCTGCCCTCTGGAACACCATCCAGTACAGGTGCAGACAGGCCTTCTTCGAGGGTGAACCCGTGCCTTCCTACGAAACCCTGTGCTCCGAGTTCAAGGAGCACCCGGCATACAAAGCCCTGCCCGCTCACATCGGGCAGGAGGTCATCAAAAAAGCAAGGAAGGCGTGGGATTCGTTCTTCGCGCTCTTGCGGCTGTACCGCAAGGGCGAGATGGAGAGGCCGCCGCGCATACCCCGCTACTGGAAGGACCGCCGCACGAGAAGGCGCATATTCTGCATCATCCCCGTCAAGGCGCCCACGTCCTACTCCCTGAATGCTCGTTGTCTCTCCCTCACACTACCGCAGGACCTCCGGAAGGGGCAGGGAGATCGCCTGGTCCTGCACACGAAGGGTGTCCTGCGCTTCCACGGTACCCCAAAAACCCTGGAACTCAAGTACGACCGGGTGAAAAAGCGCTGGTACGCCCACCAGGTGGTGGAAGTGCCAGAACCAGTGAGAAGAACCCGGCCTGAAAAGCGCGCCGCCTTAGATTTAGGTGCCAGAACGCTTGCTGCACTGGCTATCGAAGGATTCCACCGCCAAATCCTCTTTTCTGGTCGTGGAGTCTGGAAAGACTTCCTGTACTGGACGAAGCGAATTGCAGAAGAGCAGGCAAGGCTCTCCAGGGCCGGACGGAGAACTTCCCGGCAACTGAGGAGGCTCTACCAGGTCCGTACCCGAAGGCTCAAACATGCCTTTGTTGCCTTGGCTGCAGAGACCACACGTATCCTCAAGCGACACCGTGTGACCACGCTGTTTTTCGAAGACCTAACGGGCATCCGCGAGGACATGGACTTCGGGCCGGGGAACCTCCTGGTGCACAACTTCTGGGCTTTCAGAATGCTCAGGAACCTCATAGAGGCTGCCTGCGCCCGGGCCGGGATAGAAGTCATTCCCGTCGAACCGCGCGGAACCTCTTCCCGTTGTGCCGTCTGCGGATCCCCGCTCGAGCGTTTCGTCCGGCACAAGGTATCCTGCAGCAAATGCGGCTGTGTTTGGCACGCCGACGCCAACGCGGCGATCAACATACTGTTTTTGGGCTCCTCGAAGGGGCACGGGGCGGAGGCCACGCCCCTGAAGCCGCTCGCCCTCCGGTGGAACCGCCACCGGTGGGTAAGCCGCTTCGAATCTGCCGCTGGTACGCTGTATGCGACAAGCGGTAGCCGGATGGCGGCTTAAGAACCGCCTGAAGGAATCCCCGGGCTTTAGCCCTGGGGAGGAAGTCAACTCGGGCTTTCTACCGATGCCACCCCCCTCCTTGCCCGGGGATTCACTGCCGCAACCATCATCGCTCTGGGAGAACAGGGGTTGCCGGTGAACTGGCACTGGCACACCGACACCGTGGAGAACCTTGCAAGAGACAATCTGGAAAAGGCTGTACAGCTTGTGCTTTCGTGGATAGCGCGCCGCCATGAATCTCCTGCAAAGCGTTGAGCTGCTCCTTGCCATTCAGCGAGTTTCTTCGCCTTTCCTCGACCTCCTCATGCGGGGAATTTCCCTTCTGGGGAGTGAGTTTTTCTACTTCGGTGTCCTCGTCCTCCTTTACTGGAGGACACAGAGAGCCTTTGCCATACGCCTGGCCTTTGTGGTCCTCGTTTCGCTTTATGCGAACTTCCTCCTGAAAGCCCTCTTCGCCCTTCCCCGTCCTGCAGGAGCGGGCTTGCGCATCCTTGAAACCCCTGAGGATTTCTCCTTCCCAAGTGGCCATGCCCAGTCGGTTGCCTCCTTCTGGCTTTTCCTGGCGTTTTCCCTCCGGGAACCCCTCTACTTCTGGCTTTCAGGAATCTTGACTTTTTGTGTCGCTCTCTCTCGAATGTACCTTGGGGTCCATTATCTTGGGGATGTAGTCTTCGGTGCCTTTCTGGGCGTGTTCTTCGCCTGGTTCCTCGCCCGGTTTTTCACCAGGGTCTCCCTTCCCACTCTGCGTCCCTGGGCAGCGGGAGCACTGCTTGTTCTGGGAAGCCTGATGCTCTTCCTCTTTGCCCCGACCCCTCCTGCTGTGAAAGTCGCGGGGTCTCTGAGCGGGGCACTCTCCGGGTACTTCCTCACGACACTTCTTGGGCTAAGGGAGAGGCCGCTTGAGCTGAGAGCATACCTCTGGGGAGCGGGAATGGTCCTTGCAGTGTACCTGGGAGGAAAAATGGTCCCGTGGAACGGTGCGCTCTGGCTTTTCGGACGGTACTTCCTGGTGAACTGCTGCGCCACTTTCTTCGTTCCGCTCCTTGTGGAAAGCATGAGGAAACGGAGGGATTGGTAGAGGCCCCGAAACCCTGGATGTTGATTTTTCCAAAAATTTCCTCTCCCGCGGAATAGAAAAAGGGGTGTCGACGGCAAGTACTGCTTTTGCGTTCTGGTGCTGGCGCGATCAACCCGGACGGTGGAGT
>APCU01000081.1 GCA_000347575.1 Candidatus Caldatribacterium saccharofermentans OP9-77CS
GGGGTAGCGGAGTTCTACTTCACCTGCGGCGACGGCATGAAAGCGATGGCGGTGTACCGGGAGAACGGGACGCTCCTTGGCTGGCATAACGCTTCGGGGAAGAAACGCGTGGTTCCCTATATTCCCGAGAACGAATGGGGCGTGAAATTCAAAAACCGCCGACCTCACCCGTCCGGAACGCTTCAAAGTGAAGGTTTTCAGTGGAAACTTGCAAACCGAGCAATGGATCTGGATCTTTCCCGCTCACTGGTCCACCTACCCCCAGGCGGCGCTCCGGGCTTCACTACTCTTTGGCCTCAAAAACGAGGTGAACAGAGCGGAGGAGAGTAACATTTTTTACTCCGCCAAGAGAATCCGGGAATACCTTGCAGGGCTCAGAGCCGATGTGGTGAACGCCTCTTTACCTTCCCTGCAGTACGGCGTCAACTCCCTCTCCATCTTCGGACCTTCCCCCGACAGTCTCATCCAGGACACCCTCTCCACCCTGGTGGAGCAGTACCTGGAAAACCAGGAAGGAGTTATCCTGAGAATTCTCGGCCTTCTCACCTCCGAGGCGGTTTCGGAAGCAATCGGACTTTTAACCACCCTCTACGATGCGTACCGGTGGGCCACGGAATTCCCCGCTATTCTGGGAACCTCGGTGAGCGAAGTCTACAAGGTGGTCCTTCTGAACCACCTGGGAGAAAGCGATCGGACTTTCCGGCAGATCGATCTCCTCCTGCGAAAAGCGAAAGAATTCGTCGCCGAGACTATCCGATGCCTCGAAGCAAACGACGCCCAGGGTTGCAACGAAGCGCTGCGAAAACTCAAAACTCTGGTAGTGGGGAATAACCCCACAAGCAATACTCTCAACGACCACCAGATTGACTACGGGAACTTCGGCATCGAGGATCTGGACCCCGGTCTTCCCGATTACCCCCTGGCAATTCTCATCGCCGAAGAGATGGTCGCCACACAAAACTGGCGAGACAAGGGACACCCGGTGTACGTGGGGGACGAGCTTCTCTCCATTCTCCCCTACGATACCACCACCTGCACCAACGCGGCTTTGGATATCTTCGAATCCCTCTTTCGAGAAATCGCCGAATTCGCAGGAATCCTTGTGAACCTGTGCCTCCTTGAGCCTCTCTGAAAAAACTCTCTCCATCCCCGAAAGGACCCTTGACAGGGGTTCCCCGTTTTTGTAAAATTTGCGCAAAATCAAAAAATTGCCAAAGAAGGGAAAAGATGGCTACCCTGAAGGAAATCGCCCAGAGAGCTGGTGTTTCCATCACCACGGTATCCCATGTCCTCAACGGTACCCGCCCGGTGAGCACCGAGCTCAAAAAGCGGGTTCTCGAGGCCATGGAGGCCCTGGGAGTTGAACCCCGATTTCCCACTCGAAAGAGGTCTTCTCAGCTTGTCGCCATGCTCATCGACGACATATTCAACCCTTTCTTCACCGAGGTTTTTGCCGCTGCCGAGGCCACAGCCCGGAGCATGGGGTACCATCTTCTCCTCCTCCACTCCATCGAGCGGGGCTCGGACCTCTTTTGTACCTGCGGGATCTTGAGGAGAAATCCGTGGACGGTCTCATCGTGGCCACGCGGCTTGGGATTGCTCACCTCAAAAAAGCCTTCTCCACAAAGCTCCCCATGGTTTTTCTCGGGGGAAGTTTTGACGTCCCCTTCTCAACGAGCGTATTCCTCCCCGACAAAGACGGGGCATACCTTGCCACGAAGCACCTTCTCGAGCTCGGTCACCGGGACATTCTCTGCCTTGGTGGACCTGCAAAGTTTTCGCTCTTTCGGGAAAGGTTCGAAGGGTACGTAAAGGCCCTCACCGAGTGGGACCTTGCCCCCAACCCGCAACTCATGGTGGAAATGCGCCTCACCTTCGAGGAAGCCTACCGCTTCGGGAGAGAATTCCTGGGGAGAGCACAGGGCAACGTCACCGCCGTTTTCACCCATAACGACCCCTCGGCCCTGGGGATTCTGAAGGCCGCCCAGGACCTGGGGATAGACGTCCCTCGGGAACTCTCTGTTGTGGGTTTTGACAACACCTACGTGACCCGCTTCACCCAGCCACCCCTCACTTCCGTTGACCTCCCCAAAAAAATCATCGGGAAACGACTGGTGGAACTCCTCATCCGCCTCATCCAGGGGCACAACGTGGAGCCCTGCTTCATTGAGGAAGTCTCCCTCTCGGTGAAGGCCTCCACTGCTCCAAGAAGAAAGGAGGAAAAGTCTTGAGCTCACAGACCAAAATCACGGTTATTGGCGCCGGCAGCGCAGTATTCGGACCCCCAACAATTGCGGGTATCCTCAAAAACCCGGATCTCCGGGGGGTGGAGCTCTTCCTCCACGATATCAACGCCCAGGGTTTAGAGAAAATCCACGCCCTGGCAGAAAAACTCAACACCAATTTCTCCGCAGAGGCCCGAATCCGAAGCTCCACAAATCGTGAAGAGGCCTTAGACGGGGCAGATTTCGTCATCCTTTCCATAGCGGTGGACCGGGAAGAATGCTGGAAGCTTGACCGGGAAATCGCCCTGAAGTACGGCATCAACCACTATGCCGAAAACGGAGGACCGGGGTCTTTCGCCCATACGGCGAGAAACCTCTCCGTCATCATGCCCATCCTCCGGGACATGGAGAAATACTGCCCGAATGCCTGGCTTCTCAATTTCACGAATCCCGTTCCCAAAATCTGTACCGCCGCAGCACGGTACACCAAAATCAAAACCATCGGCATCTGCCACCAGATTCAGTTTGGGTACTTTATCCTTGCCGGACTCTTTGCCGAAGAACTCGGGCTCAAAATCCCTAAAGACTTCAACTTCCGCTGGAACGACCAGTCCATTGCTCTCTTCCGCCTCATGAGCAAAAAAGCCCGGGAACGATTCTTCATCCGTGCCTTTGGTCTCAACCACTTCACCTGGATGCTCTCGGTGACAGAACGGGAGACAGGGAAAGACCTCTACCCGGAAATCCGAGAGCGTGTCCCCAAAATTCGGAAAACCCTGCCTTCTTTCGAACCTCTCACCATGGAGGTCTTTGAAGTCTTCGGGCTTTTGCCCGTTCCCGGAGACTGCCACCTCTGCGAGTACCTCCCCTACACCCACAACATCCACCGCAAAACCTGGGAACGCTACGACATCCAGATGTACGATTTCGAGTGGGCAAAGCGGGGACGGGAAAGGATGTGGGAGGAGATTGAACGAGCCATACAGGGTGAGATCCCCCTCTCTCGCTTTGAAGAGCTCGAGACCGAGCGGGGAGAGTTCATCATTGCCGGAATCCTCCGAAACCTCAATGCCTATGAGGAAGCGGTGAACATCGCAAATTCTGGCTACATTCCCAATCTCCCTGAAGGAGCCATTGTTGAGGTCCCGGCGCTTTTGGGAAGCGAGGGACCGGTGGGACTTGGGGGAGGGAAACTCCCCGAGCCCATCGCAGAACTGTGCCGAAGGCAAATTCTTATTACGGAGCTCATGGTACGGGCTATCGTCGAAGAGGATAGAAAACTCGCTCTGGAAGCCCTGGCACTTGACCCTATGATTGACGACCTCGAGGTGGCACGGAAGATCCTTGAGGAATACCTCACCACTTTTGCCCCGTACCTGGCGTTCAAACTCCACTGAGGAGGTGGTGCGCCAGAGAGAATGAGTTCTCTTTTCTCTTCAGAGCACAACAAAAACCTCTTGGAAGGAGGAAAGGAACATGCGGAGGTTATGGTTTGCCGTCGGTGTTGCGCTGATCCTGGTATTTGGGCTTGTGAGCCTGGGTGCAACCCAGGAAAAGGTCACCATCCGGTGGCTTTTTGAGACCGACTTCGGAGGGGGATGGAAAGTTCTCATCGAACAGTTTGAGAAACTCCACCCCAATATTCACGTTGAGATGCAGGAAGGTCCTTCCGCCACCAACGTACGGGAAGACATGTACGCCACCTCGCTCATGGCAGGGGAAGCTACCTACGACATGATTTACGCTGACCTCATCTGGGTTCCCAAATTCGCCGCTGCTCAGTGGATTATCCCCCTCGGTGACCGGCTCTCGCCACACGAAATCGCCCAGTTTCTTCCCGGCGATATCGCCGGAGGTATGTACCAGGGGAAACTCTACCGCATTCCCAGCCAGTCTGATGCCGGAATGCTGTATTATCGGAAAGACCTTTTAGAACAGGCTGGCTTTGAACCCCCCATCACCTGGGACGAACTCGTTGAGCAGGCCCAAAAACTCCAGAATCCGCCAGACCTCTGGGGATTTGTCTGGCAGGGGAATCAGTATGAAGGGCTTATCTGTGATTACCTGGAACTCCTCTGGGGTGCAGGAGGAGAACTCCTTGATGCCGAAGGAAAGGTGGTTCTTGACCAGGGCACCGCAGCCGTGGAAGCCCTGCAGTTCATGTACGATGTCATCCACACGTACAAAATCTCTCCTCCAGGGGTGACCACCTACCAGGAAGAGGAATCGCGTCATGTCTTCCACAACGGCCAGGCCGTGTTCCATCGCAACTGGCCATATGTCTGGACTCTCGCTCAAAAAGAGGACTCGCCAATTCGCGGTAAAGTCGGTATCACCCCCATGGTCCACAAAAAGGGTTTCCAGAGCGCTGCCACCCAGGGTGGCTGGGGCTGGTGTATCTCAAGGTTCAGCAAAAATCCCGAAGCCGCCTGGGAATGGATCAAATTTGCCACCAGTTACGAATCCCAGAAGACCCTCCATTTCTACAACGGATACATCCCCACTCGCCACGCCCTTTTTGCCGACCCTGATATCCTGAAAGAAAGTCCCCACTATCCGGACCTCTGGAGAGTACAAATCAATGCACGAACCCGGCCACAGCATCCTCAGTATGCCCAGATTTCTGATATCCTCCAGCGGAACATTCACGCCGCCATCACGGGAACAATAAAGCCTGAAGAGGCCATTAAACGAGCTGCCGCAGAAATTCGAGAACTCCTCGGACAGTGAGATCCTGGGGGGCAGGGGTACCCCTGCCCCCAAGAAGTGAGGGAGAAACATGCGGCGAAAACGGGGGCTTTCAGACGCTCAGTTTGCGTATCTTCTGCTTCTTCCGGCCGTCTTTCTTTTCGGTCTTGTCATTCTCTACCCTGTAGCCCGAAATGTTTACCTTTCCTTCCAGGAGAAGAGCATCACCACTGGCATGGCTGAGCACTTTGCGGGCCTCAAGCATTACGGGAAAATCTTTACCTCTGACCTTCGCTTCCGCCAGGCTCTGGGGAATACCGTGTACTTCACCGTGGTCTCCGTAGCCGTTGAGTTCATCCTGGGGCTTGCCTTTGCCCTGCTTCTCAACCTTTCTTTCCGGGGAAGAAACTTCGCCCGGGCAAGCGTCATCCTTCCCTGGGCTTTACCCACCGCTGTCATGGCCATGGCCTGGCGCTGGATCTACCACGACGTGTACGGAGTGGCCAACGACCTCCTTTTGCGCCTTGGCATCCTTAAAGAAGCAGTTGCCTGGCTTGGGCAGCATCCCCTTGCCATGCACGCTGCGATTTTTTCTGACGCCTGGAAGACCACCTCTTTCATGGCTCTGATGTTCCTCGCCGGACTCCAGTCCATTCCCCAGGACCTCTACGCCGCAGCAAGCATTGATGGAGCCGGCATCTGGGGAAGGTTTCGCCACATTACCCTGCCGCTCCTTCGGCCGGTTATGGTACTGGCACTCCTTTTTCGGAGCCTCCAGGCCTTCGCGGTTTTTGACCTCATCTGGGTCCTCACTCAGGGAGGACCAGGAGGAACAACGGAGACACTCTCCGTCTACCTCTACAGCTACACTTTCCGTTACCTGAACCTGGGATATGGAGCAGCCCTTTCCATGGTGATCTTTGGTCTCACCCTCATCATTATTTTTGTTATCCTCCTTTTCCGAAAAGAGGAGGTCGAGCTCGGGTGAAACGAAAAAAGTTCCTCAGCATCTGCCTTGTTCTTGGCGTTGGGGTAGTGGTCTTTTTTAGCCTTGCTCCCTTTCTCTGGCAGGTTGTGACTTCTCTCAAGCCCTCAAACGAAATCTTCTCCCGCCCGGTCCGCTACATCCCAAGCCATCTCGACCTCAGCGCCTATGTGAAGATTTTTTCCCGCCATCCTTTCGCCCGGCAAATTCTCAACAGCGTCTTCATTGCCTGTGCGGGAACCTTTTTGTGTCTTTTCGCCTCTTCCTTAGCCTCTTACGCTCTTGCACGACTCCACCTTCGAGGAGGCAGGGGATTCTTGCTCTTCCTCCTCTTCCTNTCCCTCTTTCCACCCGGTGGTNCTCATCGTCCCCCTGTATGAGATGGTGAGCACCTTTGGCCTCATGAATAACTATCTCGCCCTCATCATCCCCTATGCAGCCCTCAATGTTCCCTTTGCCACCTGGGTNCTCACGAGCTTTTTCCGGCAGATTCCNGAGGCGCTGGAGGACGCAGCAAAGGTCGACGGACTGAGCCGCCTGGGTATTCTTGTGCGAATCATCCTGCCCCTCTCGGCTCCTGCCCTNGCCACCACGGCAATCCTTGTGTTCATCTTCTGCTGGAACGAATTCCTCCTTGCCCTCACCTTCATGACCCGCGCCACATCCCGGACGGTCCCCGTGGGCATTGCCATGCTTTCTGGAGCTTCCCAGTACGAAATCCCCTGGGACCAGATTTCTGCAGCCACTGTCCTCACCACACTGCCCCTTGTGGCTTTCGTGGTGCTCTTTCAGCGGCGTATTGTCGAGGGTCTCACCGCCGGAGCGGTCAAAGGGTGAGGGAAAGGTACAGGCCCCTCTGGCGCACGAAGGTGATGAAATCCCAGTAGAGCTCGTGATGGCAGAGGGTTTTGCCGTCACCGATGGCGATGAGTTTGGCACGGGCCCGGGTCAGCGCAACATTGAGCCGCCGGGTGTCAGCAAGAAACCCAATTTCCCCTCTGGGGTTACTCCGGACAAAGGACAGGATGATGACCTCCTTCTCCCGTCCCTGGAAACCATCTACGGTGCTCACCCGGATGGATGGAGAAAGGACCTTACTGATCTCATTCACCTGGTCATCGTAGGGGGTAATCACCCCAATCGCCTCCTCCGGAACCCCCAAAAGCAAAAGGTCCTCCACGATTTCCCTCACCAGGCGAACCTCAAGGGGATTCCAGAACGAAAAAGACCCCGGAAACTGCCGCTCAAAGCGGTTCTCGCAGAGCGCGGTATCGAGGAAGACGAGGGGCTTCCCTGGGTCTACTGCCTCCCGGTGACGGACCCCCTCCCGTATCGTGATGCCGAGATCCTGTAGTGTCCTCCGGGCAACATCGAAAGCTGCCACAAGCCGCCCGCCGTAGAACTTCTCGTTGGGAAAAGCCATGATGTCCTCGTGCATCCGGTACTGGACGTTCAGGAAAGCAGAACGCTGCGGGTAGGTTTCTATGAGCCGCTCAAAGAGCGTCCGTGAGAGAACCGGCTGTGCCTCGAGGCTGAGAATGGTGGGCGGGAGTTGCTTGTGGTCCCCGCTCATGATAAGCTTCTGTCCTTTCACCACAGCCACCAGAGCAGAGGGTTCCGTGGCCTGGGACCCCTCATCCACAACGACAATGTCGAAGGACACATCCTCGAGGAACTCGCTCCCGGCGCCAATGTTGGTGCTCACCACAACCTCTGCCTCTTGAAGAACCTCCTGAATGGCCATTCGCTCAAGATGCCTGGCCTCTTCCGCAAGCTCTCTCATTTTTTCGTTCAGCGTAATCCAAAAAGCCATGGAACGTATCTTCTCCTGTGGCACACCACGCTTTGGGACACCTAAAGAAGCGAGGGAGCGGATTTCCTCATCGCTCATCCCCCGCCGCCACTGCGGTGAGGGTCGAAGGTACCGGTCCCGTTCCTTCTTCAGTGCCTGCACTTTCTCCCAGAGCTCCGCCACCCTGCGGTATACGGGCCGGCTCTCCACCAGGGCGAACAGGGTGTGGTTGAGGAGCGTCCGCTCCACCCTCGCCGGATGGCCAACCCGCACCACCCTGACCCCCCGCTCCACAAGCCCAAGGAGGAGGTTGTCGCATGCCGTGTTGGAGTCGGCCGTGGCCAGGACCTTCTTCCCTCGTCGTACCTCCTGGAGGATGTACTCCAGGATGGTCCGGGTTTTCCCTGTCCCCGGAGGGCCATGGACGAGGAAGAGCAGGGGTTCCGCAAGGGCCCTCCGGACCGCCTCCTGCTGGGAGGGATTGAGGTCCCGGTCGGCAAAGGCTACCCCACTCAGTGGTGCGACCGAAACCCCGTCACCTTCTCCAAGGAGAACTTTTTTGAGCGGGTACACTTCCGGGGATACCCCGGCAAAGCGGGCCAGGGCTTCCTCCATTCTCCGGAAAGCAACGTCGTTGACGTAGAGGTCAATCCGGAGATTCCGCCGCCCAACCCATGGGGGAGGGAAATCCGGAAAAGCCACAGTGATGGAACGGGAGGTGATTTCCGTCACCGTCCCCTCGATGCCGCTCCGCAGAGGATCCCTCCCATGGCTCACGAGGACCACATCGCCAACCCGAATCTCGGTTTCCCCGAACTCCCTCTCCCGCCCGAAA
>APCU01000082.1 GCA_000347575.1 Candidatus Caldatribacterium saccharofermentans OP9-77CS
GGATCCCCCAATCCCAACGGTGGAGCAGCCCCTGGGAGAGCTGGGGAAGGTGGCAGCGGAAATCCTTATGGAGAGGATTCAGGGAGGTGAGGGAAAGAGCGTGGTCCTTCCGTGTCGGCTTGTGGAGTGGAGTACTGTGTGAAGTCCCCGAAAAATGAGAGGGAAGGAGGGAGAATTATGAAGAAGGGGATTCTGGGAATTGCGGTGGTGCTTCTCGTGCTTCTTGGAGGTCTTGCCCTCGCCCAGCTTCCGGGTGGGGTGCCAAGGGAAGAGACCCTTATCGTCGACCAGCTCACCGGCCGTGTCGGTACCCCAAGCAACTTCAACCTCTGGGCGGGATGGCGCTGGCAGGACAGAGGCTTGCAGCAGCTTGTCTGTGAACCTCTCTGGACGGTGGACTACGCCACCGGAGAAATCATCCCGGGACTTGCTGCAGAAATGCCCATCTATAGTGAAGATTTTACAAAAATGACCATCAAACTCCGCCAGGGTGTCTCCTGGAGTGATGGAGTACCCTTCACCGCTGACGATGTGGTGTACACCATCGACCTTCACGTGAAGACTCCTGGACTCCTCTACCATGGGCCCATGGCAGAATTCGTGGATAAAGTCTACAAGACCGATGACTATACCGTAGTTGTGGAGCTCAAAAAGCCGAACTCCCGGTTCCACTCCCACTTCCTGGACCGCTGGGGATGCCTGCGCATCATGCCCAAGCACGTCTTTGAGAAGGTGGAAGATCCGGTCGCTTTTGAGTTCAACCCTCCCGTGGGTTGCGGTCCGTACGTTCTCAAGGACTACGATCCTGCAGGGTTCTGGACGCTGTGGGAGCGGCGAGAGGACTGGGAGAAGACCCCCACAGGGATGCTCTATGGGGAACCCAAACCGAAGTACGTCCTCTTCCAGGCCTTTGAGACTGAAGAGGCAAAAATTCTTGCCCAGCTCCGGCACGAACTCGACATGGCGCAGTACGCTCCCGAGGGCCTTCGAGTGGTCCTTGAGCGAAGCAACACCGCCCGAGCCTGGCGGAAAGACTGGCCCTGGGTGGTGAACATCGACCCCTGCATCACGGGTATCATGTTCAACAACATGGTGGAGCCGTACAACATCAAGGATGTGCGGTGGGCACTGGTACTTGCCATCAACATGGTGGAGTACATGGCTACGGCCTTTGACTTCATGGCACCAGTAAGCCCCATCCACCTCCCACCTGTTCCAGCTTACGTTGAGGCCTTCTTCAACCCCTTAGAGGAGTGGCTCAAGAACTTCGAGCTTGACCTCGGGAATGGCGAAAAGTTCAAGCCCTATGATCCGGAAATTCCTGCAAAACTTGCCCAGGCAGCCAAAGAGCGAGGGTACCCTGTTCCTGAGGACCCCAAGGCCATTCGGGAAATCTTCGGCATGGGCTGGTGGAAGTACGCCCCGGAGGTGGCCGAGAAGCTCCTCAAAAAGCACGGCTTCACGAAAGGCGCCGATGGCAAGTGGTACCTCCCCAATGGCAATCCCTGGAAGATTACTATTGTCACCGATACGAATCCTGCACATCATCACTACCGCAACGCCATGGCTGCTGCTGAGCAGTGGAGGAAATTCGGGATTGACGCTACGGTCAACGCCACCGAGGCCTTCAACAGCCTGCACCTTATGGGTGAGTTTGAGGTCGGTACCATGTGGCCGGCAGCGGAGCCCTGGGGTGTGGGTGTGGACCTCTCGAGGACCTTTGACGTCTGGCACTCAAGCCTCCTTGTTCCCATCGGCCAGGCGGTGACCCTTGGTCCCGGTGGAGCTGCCCGGTGGTCTGATCCTCGACTGGATGAGCTTCTGAAGAAGATGGAAACCACAAACCCCTTCACCGAGGTTGAAGCTACCCGACTTCTGGGTCTTGAGGCCCTCAAGATTGTTGTGGAAGAGATGCCCACCATTCCCACCTACGGATACTGCGGTGCGGTGGCCTGGGATGAGTACTACTGGACGAACTACCCCGGAGCCGAGAACCCCTACTCGCAGCCATACCAGCACTGGCCGAACTTCAAGTACATGCTGCCGTTCCTGAAGAGGGCAAAGGAGTGAATCTGTAACGTCTTAGGGTCCCCCGGGGATCCCCGGGGGACCCTGGGGAGGTCAGGTATGCGATTCGTCCGGGATTACCTTGTTCCAAGGCTTGTGCAGTATGTGCTCGTTGTGTTCTGTGGTATTACTGCGGTGTTCTTTATCCCTCGTCTCACGGGTCAGGACCCGGTTTTGGAAATCATTGCTCAAATTCAGGCCCAGGGAGCTTCGCTGGATCCATTGGCGGTGCGGAACCTCATGGAAACTCTGAAGGAGCTCTACGGCCTCAAGGGAAGCCTTTTTGAGCAGTACCTCACCATGTGGCGGCGGGTGTTCACCTTTGATTTTGGCCCCTCCTTCTTCCAGTTCCCCACGCCAGTAGCGCAGCTTCTTCGCATTTACCTCCCCTGGACCATAGGCCTTTTCGCCACCTCGACCGTTCTCTCCTGGGCGCTTGGCAATATCATCGGAGGGATCGCCGGGTATTTTTCGGGGAAGTCCTGGTCGAAAATCCTCGATGCCGTTATCATGGTCATTCGCCCTATCCCTCACTACATATTCGGCGTGGTGCTCCTCATTCTTTTCGCTTATGTGTGGCCCCTTTTCCCGGCTCGGGGCCTGAGCATTGGGCGAGGGATGGCCCTGAACCTTGAGCTTGTTCTTGCGATTCTCCGGGGCTCCTTTCTTCCTGCTCTCACCCTTGTGATTCTCGGTGGGGTGGTCTGGTTCCAGCAGATGAAGCTCCTTGTGCAGAACGTGAAGCGGGAGGATTTCGTGGAATATGCCCGGGTGGGTGGGGTGAAGGAACGGCGGGTGGTTTTCCGCTATGTCCTCAAAAACGCCATGCTCCCCCAGGTGACGCAATTGGCCCTGGCCCTGGGGCAGGTCTTTAGCGGTGTCTTAATCGTGGAGATGGTCTTCTCGTATCCGGGGATGGGCCTCCTGCTTTATCGGGGAGTTACCCGGGGGGACTATAACCTCGTCATGGGCATCACCGTGCTTTCCATCCTCACCATCGCCACGGCCGTGCTCCTTTTGGACCTCCTCTACCCCCTTCTTGATCCCCGAATCCGGCACCGGTAGGTGAGACCATGGAGGCCCTGCGAGAACTCTTCAGAGACTACCGTTTCGCTGTAGGTTTTGTCATTTTCCTCTTTCTGGTAGCCCTGGCCTTTCTCTCCTTTGCCTCCCCTTACGACCCGATCCGCCAGCTCCAGGTTCCCCGGGACAGGCCCCCTTCCCGAGCCCATATCCTCGGGACCAATTCCAAAGGGCAGGACGTCTTCTGGGAGGCTACTTTCTCCATCCGGAATTCCCTCATCATTGCCCTCATTGCCGGGCTGGTTTCCCGGATTGTAGCGATTCTTGTGGGGTTTATTGCTGGATACCGGGGCGGGACTCTCGATCGGGTTCTCATGGGGCTTGCCGATGGACTCCTGGTCATTCCCCTCTTCCTTATTCTCGTCATGGTGGCGATGCTCCTTCGGGGGAGCATGACCCTGGTGAACACAGGGCTTTTGCTCGCCTTCTTTGGATGGGCCTGGGATGCCCGCACCATACGGTCCCAGATTCTGAGTCTGCGGGAGCGGGAGTTCACCAAAACTTCGGCGCTCTCTGGGAATGGGACGATGAGTTTGGTCATCCGGGAGTACCTTCCCTTCACCACCCCCCTCATCTTCTCCACACTCATCAACAACATCGCCTGGGCCATTGGCATGGAGATTGTCCTTGCTATTCTCGGTCTTGTGCGTCTTGAAATCCCGACCCTCGGGACCACACTCCAGTGGGCCATCACGTATCAAGCGATGCTCCTCGGGCACTGGTGGTGGATTTCCACGCCTGTGGTGCTCACGATTCTCCTCCTTGTGGCCCTGTACTGGCTTTCTGTGAGTGTCAGCGAATACCTTGATCCTCGAATGCGAATTCAGCGGATTGGGGCGCGATCCTGATGCTTCCGGTAATCAGAGCCGAAGACCTCCAGGCGTTTTACGTCCTCGAGACCCCGCGAGGGAAGAAGGTTGTGAGAGCAGTCAACGGGGTGAGTCTCGTTATTCCCGAAAACACCGTATACGGCCTGGCCGGAGAGAGTGGTTGCGGGAAGACGACGCTTCTTAAGGTCCTTCTGGGGAACCTTGAGCCGCCCCTGCGGCACTTTGGAGGGCGGGTGCTGTACCGGGTCGATGGGGAGTACCTCGATGCCCTTGCTCTCCCTGAGGGGAAACGGCAGAAACTCCGCTGGACCTACATCTCCTATATCCCCCAGGGGTCCATGAGCGTTTTCAATCCTGTGGCCAGACTCCGGACGACTTTCATGGATTTTTTGGAAAGCCATGTTTCGGAGAAAATGCGCCAGGAACTTCTGCGTCATGCCGAGGAACACCTCGAACGTTTGGGACTTTCCCCAAAAATCCTCGAAGCGTATCCTCACCAGCTTTCAGGAGGCATGCGCCAGCGAGTGGCTATCGCCCTGGCGACACTCCTGAATCCCCGGGTTATCCTTGCCGATGAGCCCACCACGGCTTTGGATGTTGTGGCCCAGCGGGCCGTGCTGCAGCTTCTTTTCGACATCCAGCGAAAGCTCCGCAACACCATTGTCCTTGTGACCCACGACATGGGAATTCACGCTACCGTGACCACCCGGATGGCTATCATGTATGCGGGAAGAATTGTGGAGGAAGGGTGGACCCAGGATATTTTCACCACCCCTCTGCATCCGTACACCCAGTACCTCATCCGTTCCCTTCCCCGCATTGGGGATAAACGCCTGCGGGAGAGTGCCCCGGGAAGCCCTCCCTCCCTTGCGCAGCTTCCTCCGGGGTGCCCTTTTCACCCTCGCTGTCCCTTTGCCTTTGAACGCTGTCGTGAGGAGGTTCCTGAACTCGAGGAGGTTGGAGAGCAGAAGGTGGCCTGTTTCCTGAGGAGGGCAAGTCATGTCGTTACTTCTTGAGGTGCAGAACCTCACCAAGGTTTTTGCCTTAGGGAGTATTTTCTCCCGCCTTCGCCTCACAGCGGTGGACCGGGTTTCCTTCACCATTGAAGAAGGGGAAATCTTCACCCTCGCTGGGGAGAGCGGCTGCGGCAAGACCACCACTGCCCGGATGATTCTGGGTTTTGAGCCACCCACGGGGGGAACCATCCGTTACCGGGGGAAAGACCTTGAGGAGTTTACGGACCGCAAGTCCTGGTTCCGGGAGGTCCAGGCAGTATTCCAGAATCCCTTCGAGACC
The DNA here is from genome assembly GCA_000347575.1 of Candidatus Caldatribacterium saccharofermentans OP9-77CS. GTDB lineage: Bacteria > Atribacterota > Atribacteria > Atribacterales > Caldatribacteriaceae > Caldatribacterium > Caldatribacterium saccharofermentans. The sequence continues at coordinate 5,277 of APCU01000082.1, forward strand.
TTCAACCCTCTGCGGAAGGTGGAGAGTTACTTTTTTGAGACGGTCTTTAATTTCAAACTCGCTGCCCAGAAAGATCAGGCCGAAAGGCTCATTGAGGAAAAGCTCCAGGCAGTAGGGCTTTCCCTTGAGGAAATTGAGGGGAAATACCCCAGCGAGTTCTCCGGAGGACAGCTCCAGCGGGCTTCCATCGCCCGGGCTCTCCTTACGAATCCGTCCCTTCTTGTTGCCGATGAGCCGGTCTCCATGGTCGATGCGTCGCTGCGCATGTCCATCGTGAACCTCTTCCGCAAGCTCTGCGACGAGTTTGCGGTGAGCGTCCTCTACATCACCCACGATTTAGCCACAGCGTACTACGTGAGCGACCGCATTGCCGTGATGTTCCGGGGCAACATCGTGGAGATGGGGAAGGTGGAGGAGGTCCTCGGGAACCCCAGGCACCCTTACACGAGGCTCCTTCTTGAGTCCATCCCGGAACCGGATCCGGCAAAGCGGCTTGAAGAACGGATTGTTTTTCTCGAGGAGCGGGAGGAATACCTCAGAACAGGGTGCAAGTTTGCCGGAAGATGCCCCGAGGCCTGGGAACTCTGTAGCCGGGAAGTGCCGCAGGAAGTCGAGGTCGACGGGGTTCTTGTGCGGTGTCACAAATGGGCAAAATGAAGGAAGGAGGAGAGGNTGATGCAAGAGGGTATGGCGCTAGTNAATGAGCTCCTTTCCCGTATGACCCTTGAGGAGAAGGTGGCCCAGCTCTGTGCGGTGCATGCGAGCAGACTCCTTGAGGGGAGAAAATTTTCTGAGGAGAAGGCGAGGACCGTTCTTGCTCATGGCATTGGCCAGATCACCCGCCTTCTGGGGACTCCGGATCTTGAGCCGGAGGAGGCCGTGGAACTCGGGAACGCCATTCAGCGTTTCCTCAAAGAAAAGACGCGGCTTGGCATCCCGGCAATGATTCACGAGGANTGCCTCAGNGGNCTCCTGTGNAANNGGGCAACCGTTTTCCCCCAGGCCATTGGTCTTGCCAGCACCTTCAATCCAGAGCTTGTACAGAACGTCACCACTGCCATCCGNAAGACCATGCGAGCTCTCGGCGTGCACCAGGGTCTGGCCCCGGTCCTTGACATCCCCCGGGATCCTCGCTGGGGGAGGACTGAAGAGACCTTTGGGGAGGACCCCTATCTCGTTTCCCGGATGGCCTCCGCCTACATTCGGGGCCTTCAGGGAGAGAACCTGCGAGAGGGTATCGTCGCCACGGCGAAGCACTTCACGGCCTATGGTATCTCCGAGGGGGGACGAAACCTCGCCCCGGCAAAGGTTGGAGAGAGGGAGCTGCGGGAAGTGTTCCTCTTCCCCTTTGAGGTGGCTGTCCGGGAGGCAAGAGTGCGCTCACTGATGAATGCCTACCACGAGATTGACGGTGTGCCCTGTGCGGCGTCGTCATTCCTCCTCACGAAGGTCTTACGGGAGGAGTGGGGCTTTGGAGGAATCGTGGTCTCGGATTACGAGGCAGTCCGGATGCTTGCGACCTTCCACCACGTGGCAGAGAACGAAAAGGAAGCCGCGGTTCTGGCTCTTCGGGCAGGAATTGATATCGAGCTTCCTGACGCCGATTGCTTCCCCCACCTTGTTGCTGCGGTGCGGGAGGGTTGCATCAGCGAAGAGGTGCTCAATGAGGCTGTTCGAAGGGTGCTTGTGGTGAAGTATGAACTTGGGCTTCTTGAAGGTCTGCCCTTTGCCGATCCGGGGAATGTGGTACTCCTTGACCCCCCGGAGCATAGAGCGCTATCAAGAGAAGCTGCCCGGGCATCACTGGTTCTTCTCAAAAACGATGGGGTTCTCCCTCTCAAGAAAGACCTCAGGACCCTTGCCGTCATCGGCCCCAATGCCCATGACCCCATCAACCTCCACGGAGACTACAGCTTCACCACCCATGTTCCCAGTGTCCTCGCCTGGAAGGGGAGGGAAGCCCGCTGGGAGGTGGCCGTCCCCACCGTGACGGTCCTTGAGGGGATAAAGGCGAAGGTTTCTCCGGAAACCCAGGTCCTCTACGCCCGGGGATGCGGCCTGACTGAGTCTTCGGAAGAAGACCTTCGGGAAGCTCTGGAGGTCGCTCAGAAAGCCGAGGTTATCGTCGCCGTTTTAGGTGAGCGCAGTGGGCTCTTCCGCCAGTCCCTTTCCGGAGAAGGGAGTGACCGCGTAGACCTTGCGCTCCCGGAAGCGCAGCGGAACCTCCTCAAGCCCTGCATGAACTTGGGAAACCCATCGTCCTCGTCCTGGTGAACGGAAGGCCTCTTGAGCTTTTGTGGGAACACGAACATATTCCCGCTATTCTTGAGGCCTGGTATCCTGGGGAGGAAGGAGGCAATGCCATTGCCGACGTCCTTTTTGGGGATTACAATCCCTCGGGGAGACTCCCCGTCTCTTTCCCGAAAGCTTCGGGACAGGTCCCGGTGTACTACAACCGCAAGCCCACCTCCTTCAGTGAGTACGTCACGGTAGATGCAGAGCCCCTTTTCCCCTTCGGGCATGGCCTGAGTTATACGACCTTTGCGTACCGGGACCTCCAGATCACCCCTGAGAAGGTCAGGGGGCTTGAACCGGTGACGGTGCAGTGTACGGTGGAGAATACAGGGACCTGTGAGGGCGAGGAAGTGGTGCAGCTCTACCTCAGGGACAAAGTGGCTTCCTGTGTGCGGCCGCGGCAGGAACTCAGAGGCTTTGTGAAGATCCGCCTTGCTCCCGGTGAACGGAAAACAGTGACCTTCACTCTCTTTCCGGAACAGCTCGCCTTTTATGACGCCCATATGCGCTTTGTGGTGGAACCCGGGACTTTCGAGGTCATGATCGGCGCGTCGTCCCGGGATATCCGGCTTTCGGGGACTTTCGAGGTCCTCGAGGAGCGGGTCATTCCAAAGTACCGCCACTTTGCCAGTGAAGTCACCGTGGAGTGAGGGCTTTCCCATGCGGTTTCTGGGTGTTCACCACGTGGCGCTTGTGACAAAAAATATGGAGGAGAGCCTGCGGTTTTACCGGGATCTCCTCGGGTGCACCCTCCTTGAGCGGTTCTTCGACGAGGGTGAGCGAGCTGACATCGCCTTTCTCTCTCTGGGGAACACACTCCTTGAGCTTCTTGCGCCGGAGAACCCGGAAGGGTTCACTAATCCTTCCGGGTTCCACCTTGCCCTCTGGGTGGATGATGTCACATCGGTCTTCGAGTTTTTGAGAACTCAGGGTGTGCCCGTACTCC
>APCU01000083.1 GCA_000347575.1 Candidatus Caldatribacterium saccharofermentans OP9-77CS
TGCCCTGGCCTTTCGTTTTGCCTTCCTGCGGTGGAAGTACCCTGGGGCCGTCCTTGTGGGCACCGTTCTCAACGGCGTCTTTGCCCCGCTGAGCGTCGTCCCCCTTTTCGGGTGGGGGTTCTTCTTCGGTATCCTGCTCTCCCTCCTTGTAGGATCCTTTGTCAACGTCTTCCTTGCCGCCCTTCTTCACCGGGCGTTGGCACGGCGATGAACCGGGATTGCCTTGTGGTGAACACTGGCAAAGAGGAACTCCTCGTGGCCTGTGACGCCCTTGGTGGGATAGGACCAAAACCGGGGGACAGTCTCTCTGTCCCCCTCGAAGTATCCGCTCAGTTCACCGCCCGGGTTGCCCTGGCAGAAATCCTTGCGGCAGGAGGAGAACCTCTGGCGCTTTCTGTGACCCTGAGTATGGAACCCTATCCCTGGATTGAGGAAGTGCAAAGGGGAATCTCCCGGGAACTCCGCGCTATCGGCAAAGAGAATCTCCCCTGCGTCTTCTCTACAGAGAAGAACGTCCCTACCTCAGCCACCGGCCTTGGGATAACCGTTCTTGGCCGAAGAACCCCAAAAAGGGAGGAACCGCTCCTCGAGGGAACCCTGTATGCTCTGGGCGTCCCTTCCTGTGGCCGGGAAGTCCTGGAAAACCTCCATGCTATCGCTGATCTTGCCGACATCCTGCGCCTTCGGGAGGAGTGCCCTGAAGCAGAAATCGTCCCCGTGGGGTCCCGGGGGATTTTCTGCGAGGCCCTGCTCTTCCTCTGGGGAAGGCCGGTCACCCTCTCCCTGAACCCCCACCCCCCGTTTTCTCTCTACAAAAGCTGTGGACCGGCCACCGTCCTCCTTTTTACAAGCACAAAAAACATGGATGAACTTACGTCGTGCTTCCAGAAACCCCTGTGGGTGGTGGGAGAACTCAGGGCACAAGGACGGCCGAGGCCTGAACCTGCCCGTTCTTGAGCTTTTTCAGGACCTCATTGGCCTCCTCAAGAGGATATATCTCGCAGAATATCCGGAAGCGATATCGCCCCGCCATCTCAAGGAGCTCCCGCACATCCTGGCGGGTACTGTTGGCCACACTCTGGATGACCCGTTCCCGGTAGAGGAGTTCATACGGGATTTCAGGAATTGGGGTAGCGTAAATGCCGGCAGCAACGACTTTCCCTCCAGGCGCAAGGTGTTCCAGAGCCCTCCGGATAAGGAAACCGGAGGGAGCAAAGACAATGGCAGCATGGAAGGGCGAGGGAGGGTCATCCTCGGCGCCACCCACAAAGCTTGCGCCAAGTTTTCTTGCAAGCTCTCTGTGATGAGGACTTCGGGTGAAAACAAAGATCTCTTTCCCCTCGTAAAGGCCCATCTGGAGCACAAGATGCGCCGAAGAACCAAAACCAAAAAGCGCGAGGATATCACCCTTTTGGGTTTCCGTTGCCCGGTACGCCCGGTACCCTATGACCCCACCACAGAGGAGAGGAGCGACTTCTGGACTCTCGTAGCCCTCAGGGAGCGGATATACACTGTCCTTTCGGGCCAGGAAGTACTCGGCGTACCCTCCATCCACATCGTATCCGGTGAAACGGGCTTTGGAACAGAGGTTCTCCCTTCCTCTCCGGCAAAAGGAGCACTCCCCACACACAGAAAAGAGCCAGGGCGTTCCCACCCGCTCCCCGGGACTGATACCCGTTACCTTTGGCCCACACGCAACCACCCGTCCTACAATCTGGTGTCCTAAAATAAGGGGTAGACGGTGAGGGGGGAGTTCCCCTTCCACGATATGGAGGTCGGTGTGGCAGACCCCACAGGCCTCAACCCGAACAAGAACCTCATCGTCTGCAGGCTCGGGAACAGGAAGCTCCCGCAGAACGAGGGGGTTTTCCTCACAGGGCGCCTGACGCTCAAGCACCATGGCCCTCATGAACTCTCTCCTCCTCCGCGAACCAGGTGAAGGTTCTTTCGAGGCCTTCCTCGAGAGTCACACGGGGTTCCCAGCCAAGAAGACGCCTCGCCCGCTCAATGGCCAGGGCAACGCGGGAAATTTCCCCCTTTCGTTCCTCGGCAAAAACCACCTCGATATCCTTTCCCGCAATGCGCCTGAAAAGCCCAAGGAGCTCAAGGACACTTGTTTCCTTCCCCGTTCCGATGTTGTATGCTCCAGAGGGGGCGTAGAGTGCCAGGAGGTTAGCCCGGGCAACGTCCTCCACAAAAACGTAATCCCGGGTTTTTTTTCCATCCCCGAACACCACACAGGGCTCATTCCGGAGGATTTTTCTGGAGAAAATGGCAATCACTCCCGCCTCACCCAGGGGGTCCTGCCGTGGCCCATAAACGTTGCCGTAGCGAAGCGCCACACAGGAAAGCCCCCAGACCGCTTCATAATAGGAGAGGTACTTCTCCGCAGCGTACTTTGCAACCCCATAGGGGGAAAGCGGAGAGGGAGGGTACTCTTCACCAACCGGGAGCTCCTCCACCTCTCCGTAGAGCGCTCCACCGGTTGAGGCGAAAATCACCCTCTGCACTCCGTACATCCGGGAGAGCTCGAGAACCTGAAGTGTCCCTAAGATATTCACCTGGGCATCGGCGAGGGGGTCTTCCACCGACTGGCGAAGGTTGATGTGAGCAGCATGGTGGTTCACGCAGAACGGGCGTTCTTGCTCAAAAACCCTCCGGAGCGCCTCCCGGTCCATGATGTCGACCTGGTAGAAGCGAGCTTTCGGGTTAAGGTTTTCTACCTTTCCCGTTACCAGATTGTCCACTACGGCAACCGAAAAACCAGCCTCAAGGTACGTGTCCACAACGTGTGAGCCGATGAAACCGGCGCCTCCGGTGACCAGGATGGTTCCCACGGCAACTCCTCCTCTCTCAAGGAGCATAGGGCAAAAGTGCGGAGCTGTCAAAGGGGAACCTTACTCTACTATCTCTCAAGCTCTGCCTTCATGCGCTGGTACTCATCTTCAGAAATTTCCCCCCGGGCATAGCGCTTTTTGAGAATTTCCAGAGCCTCGTCGTTCCCTCTCTTCCCGGCACTCTCCCCAAAAAGGCGTATCGCAAAGTACACCACAAAAAGGAGAACAAAAAGACCGAGGAACAGGCCACCCCATCCCATCATGCCACCAACACCAAAAGGGCAGAATGCAAAACCCTGTGGGTCAGCGAACACCGGACCTGAAGCAAAAAGCGCAGCAAAAATCCCCCATAGGATGAGCTTTCTCACTTTCACCGTATTTTCCTCCCTCCACTATTTCTATAGGATTTGCGTATTGCAACACACCGGTCTACAGTTTATTCCGTAAAGTCCTTTCGTCCCTTGCTTCGCTTTTCTATAATTGACATGAGTGCCTATGCGGTGTTACCTCCTTATGGCAGACGGAGAATGGGAAGAGCGCATTGCCCTTGAACTCCGCCGGAAGATGAAAGAGCTCTACGGGAAAAGTAAGATTTTCTTCCTCTCCTTCCGGCACCCCGGGGTGTTCGCCGAAAAGGGTTTTGCGGAGGTTTCCAAGGACCGGCCTACGCAGCCTCTAAAGGCATGGTACAGGCTCTGCCAGGATCTCCTGAAACGGCGGAATCTCCGGGAACGGCGGATATTCATCGGAGGAAACCTCTGGCTTTTGGCACTCGTTACCCTCCTTGGGGGAAGGAGGGTCACCGTGGTGCTTCCCCTGGGACTCCGCCCTTTTCCTGCATCACCCTTTCGTCTCTTCTTCCTGCGCCGTTTTGCCCGGACTGTCCTTGCCGATGACGCAACTTTCGTACAGTTCCTTCGCCTGAAGAATATTCCCGCCTACTTTGTCGGGAACATCCTCGCTGACCTCCTCCACCCCCACGACACACCCTTCCTCCACGGGAAAAAAGCCATCTGTGCCCTTTTCCCCAGGGACGACCACTACATCGAGGACCTGGGGTTTTTCCTTGACTTTGTCGAGCACGCTCCCGACGGTACCTCTCTGTACTTTCTCCTCGCCCTCCCCCAGGGGGTCTCCCTCGAAACGGTGCGGCGTATCGCTTCTGAGAAAAACTGGGTTTTCCTTGAAAGCCTTGAGGGAGAGGTCATCGAAGGGTACCTTGTGCGGGAGAGAGTCTATCTCAACCTCACGAGATTTCTCTCTGAAGCCCTGGACCAGGCAACGTACGTGGTGAGTGCCGACCAGAGGATACTGATTCAGGCTGTGGGGCTCGGGAAAACGGTGGTCCCCGTGCAGACAGGGAAAGCTGAGGAAACGGCAGCGCTTTTGCTTCACTCGGTCTCACTTTTTGAGTACAATCAGAGCATGAGCGCCCGGTTCGGGAGAAAGGGGGCCATTGAGCGGATCGCCGTCTTCCTCCTCTGGGGTGTCGTGGAAGACCCGGCACTCCCTCACCGTTTACAAACAATCCACAAAAGAGGGTGATGGCATGGCTGGNCTNGTTCCATGGAATCTNGATNCNATGCTNNTTCAGTTCCTCAACGAGGACCTGGGACCCTTTGACCTTACTACCCAGGGGCTTGGGGAGCTGAAAGATCGGGTAGTTCAGGCACAGATTATCGCAAAGGAACCGGGAGTCATGGCTGGTGGCCCCTTTGCCCTGCGAATCTTTAAGCTCCTTGACCGGGAAATCCAGGGAACAATCCACGTCGCAGAAGGCGCCCACTTCCCGGCAGGAACTGTCCTTTTGAGCCTCTCCGGCCGGGCGGAAGCGATTCTTGAGGGAGAGAGGGTTGCCCTGAACCTTCTCGCCCGGCTTTCAGGCATTGCCACAAGAACAAGGGAGCTCGTGGACCTTGTGGCCGACCTTCCGGTCCGCATCGCCGATACCCGGAAAACAACACCTGGTCTCCGGCTCCTTGAGAAATACGCCGTTTGCTGTGGGGGAGGCACGAACCACCGTATGGGGCTTTACGACTGCGTCCTCATCAAGGACAACCACCTGGCGCTCTGCGGCTCGGTAAAGGAGGCTATCTTCCGGGTTCGCAAGGCAGTGCCGTTCACCACAAAAATTGTCGTGGAGTGCGCAAGCCTTGAGGCTGTTGCTGAGGCCTGTGAAGCCGGAGCAGATGTCATTCTCCTTGACAACATGCCCCTTGAGGACATTCGCCAGGCAGTGAAAATTGTGAAAAAACGGGCGATCGTTGAAGCCTCAGGAGGCATCGGCCCCCACAACGTGCGTCTTGTCGCCGAACAGGGAGTGGACATCATCTCCACAGGATACATCACGCACCATGCTCCCTGGATTGACTTAAGCCTCAGAATCGGTTGATACCCATGGTTTATGATGCCCTGGTCATCGGAAATGGTATTGCTGGAAGCTGCACGGCGCTCTTCCTCGCCCGGCAGGGCAAAAGCGTCTGCCTCGTGACGAAGGCCTCTTCTCTCGACGAAACCAATACCGCCAGGGCACAGGGGGGGATAGTCTTCCGGGGAGAAAGGGACACCACAGACCTTCTCCTTGCGGACATCCTCCGGGCCTCGTCCTTCTCTTCCTGCCGGAAAAGCGCCCGGATTCTGGCTCGCCTTGGACCAGTGCTTGTTCAACGTTTTCTCATCGAGGAACTCCACGTACCCTTCGAGCGGAAGAAAGAAGGCACATGGGACCTTTTCCAGGAAGGTGCTCACTCCCTCCGGCGCATCCTCCACGTCAAAGACTATACTGGAAAAGCGATTCAGGAGCGCCTGAACGAGGCGGTGCTCAAAGAACGAAATATTACCCTCTTTCCCAGAACTTTTGCCTTAGAGCTCATCACCTCGCTGCACCTTGCCGACTTCGCCTTCCGGTACAAGCCTCCTGAGTGCTTTGGGGCCTATGTCCTCAGGGGGAACGAGGTTATCCCCATCTTTGCCCGTGCCACAGTTCTTGCCACCGGTGGACTGAATGCCATCTTCCGCCATTCCTCCGGAGGCCCCTGGTGCACGGGAGATGGGTTCGCCCTGGCATGGCGGGCACAGGCAACGTTAGTGAACATGGAGTACATCCAGTTCCATCCCACGCTCCTTTATAGCCCTGGCGAACCCTATGCCTTCCTCATCTCTGAAGCGGTTCGAGGAGAAGGTGCCGTTCTTCTTGACCGGGAGGGGAAACCATTCCTTGAGCACTTCCATCCCCTGGGGAATCTCGCCCCCCGGGATGTCGTTGCCCGGGCGATCTTCCAGACCATGAAGGAAGAAGGAACCTCCCACGTTTTCCTTGATCTCAGCCCCCTTGGGGCCGAAAAAATCCGCACCGCCTTCCCCGAAATCTTCGAGGAACTCCGAAGAAGAGGCTTCGACGTCACCCGGGAACCCGTTCCTGTGGTTCCGGGAGCGCATTTCGCCTGCGGAGGTGTGCTCAGCGATTCCTGGGGGCGAACCACGGTTCGCCGTCTCTATGCCGTTGGTGAGGTGGCCTGCACCGGGGTTCATGGAACGAACCGCCTTGCCTCCACGAGTCTTCTTGAAGGACTCGTTTTCGCTTTCCGGGCAGCTCGCTCCATTGTTTCTTCCGAACCACCCCTTGCCCCTCCTCCACTTCTCCCCTTCCCGGAACAGGTGGGAGAACCCCCAGAGGAACACATCCTGATGGAACTGCGCCGGGTCATTCAGGAAACCATGTGGGAGTACGTGGGGCTTGAGCGGGAGAAAGCAGGGCTTTTCAGAGCTTTGGACTGCCTTCTTGAGGTGAAACAGAATGTCCTCAACCTCCAGCAACGTCATGGGGTTTCTGCTCCCCTAAGGGAGTTAGAAAACATGGTCGATACAGCCCTCCTTGTGACCCGGGCAGCTTTGCAGAATCCCCTTTCTTTCAGTACCCCCCTCATTCGCTCCGGGCGAGCGCCTTCTTCCCCAGGCGGCTCACAAGACGGACGATCTTGAGGTTCTTCAGGCCGTTTTTTGTGTGGAGGGCAAAGTACAGGCTAAAAGAGGGTTTCTCCTCAAGGAGAATCTCGACAAGCGCCTGAGCTAAACGACCCGGATCATGGCGTGTGGGGTGCTCTGGAGAAAGCAGNGGTGCCTCCAGGATCTTTCCTGGGAAGTCCCACTCCCCACCTTCAGCGAAAATCGGTTCAATCCCGGACTTCTTAAGTTCTCGCAGCACCTCCTCCTGGGGTCGCTCCCCATTCACCAGGACGTAGTTCACCCGCTCCTTGGGGAGGAACTGAAAAACCGCTTCGAGGTGGTCCGAGAACGTGTACCCATCGGTTTCTCCTGGCTGGGTCGTGACATTGCATACGAAAACCAGGGGTGCCTGGGACCGGAGAATGGCCTCACGGACCTCTTCCACGGCAAGGTTACAGAGAACGCTCGTGTAGAGACTTCCAGGACCAAGGACGATGAGGTCGGCGTCTTCTAAAGCCCTGAGGACCTCCGGGGTTGTAGGAACTGATGGAGGGTCGAGGAAAATGCGCTTAATGCGCTTCCCACAGCTCCCCACATTGGACTCACCGGAAACAATCGTCCCATCAACACACTCGGCCTTGAGGAGCACATTCTCCAGGGTCGTGGGGAGAACCCGACCACGGACAGCCAGGACCTTGCTCGACTCAAGAATCGCCCGCTGGAAGTCCCCAGTCACCCGGGTGAGGGCAGCGATGAAGAGGTTCCCGAAATTGTGACCCTTCAGTTCGTTGTCCTCGCTGAAGCGGTACTGGAAGAGGTCCCGCATGAGGGGCTCGGTATCAGCCAGGGCAATGAGACAGTTCCGGATATCTCCAGGGGGCAGAACTCCCATATCCCGGCGAAGTTTCCCCGAACTCCCCCCATCATCAAAAACCGTGACAATGGCCGTAAGGTTTGCGGTGTACTCCTTGAGACCATGGAGCAGAGTGTAGAGGCCATGACCTCCGCCAATGGCCACAATGTGCGGCCCACGGGTGAGTCGGCGACTCTTGAAAATGGCTTCAGCGATGTCCTCCTTCTCAGGGACAAGCGCACTGATAATGGAGCGGTTCATGCGCTGCAGGCCCCAGACGATGAGGGCAGCCCCACCGACAATCCAAGCAAGTCCAAAGACCACTGCCAGCGAGTAGTGTCCAAGGAAAGCAAAAACGAAACGCCGCCAGAGAGTGTAAAAACCCCGAATCGACGGGACGGAGAGAATGAGACTCATGCCCAGGGAAATGAGGAGTACGCCACAGACGGCGATAAAGAGCCAGCGCTTTACCCGCATCCCTGGGTACAGCCATCTGACGAAACGACGCAAACCTCCCGGTTCCATCCTCCTTCCCTCCTCTACGACCTCCCCCATATTGTACCGCATTCGCCCCGGTCTGTCGCTTCCCAAAAAGTGAAGGCAAGAAAAAAGAGACGCCATCCTGGAATAGCCAGGGTTTTTCAGTGGTCAACACTAAAGGGGTGAACACCGTGAACCTCTACGAGAGCATCCGAACCTTCGATAGCCTGTACTACAAAGCGCTGTGGAAAAGGATTCTGAGCAGGCTCAAGCACCACCGTCACCGTCTCCTTCCTC
>APCU01000084.1 GCA_000347575.1 Candidatus Caldatribacterium saccharofermentans OP9-77CS
TTCACTTCTCCTTCCCTGTGGGAGTGAGTTCGAAGTCAATCATCTTCCAGCCTGTGAGGTCAATCTTCTCCGTCACCTGGGGAGCAAAGTTGAACCACCGGACCAGGTACTCGGCCTTCATGTGGTCCTCTTTCCAGACCTTGAAGTTGTACCAGTTCTCGTAGAACATGATCTTGCGGTAGTTCCTGGCCATGGTGTCCATATCGAGGTTCACGTGCATGGTGTACTCAATGCACCCGGGCTCAGTGTGGGTGTAGGGGACAAGGGCGAGCATCTCTTTCCAGGCCCGGTCCTCGCACCCTTCCTTGACGTCCACCAGGGCTAAGAGGGTGTACTTCTCCTTGGGATCGGGGTTCTCACCGCCACGGAAAACGGGGTTCGTGGGAAGGTCCACCGCTTCCCAGATGGAGAGGTCAATCTTCTCGCAGACCTCCTTGGACTTCTCAAACCAGGCCTTGAGGTAGGGCATCTCCATGTGCTTGTCCCAGTCTTCACGGCTCCGCCAGATTTCGTAGAACATGTAGAGCCTGGGGTTCTCCACCATGTAGTTGTCGTACTCTGTGCCCACGTTGATGTGCATCTGGTAGAAGATGCACCCTGGTTCTTTGTTGGTGAGGGGGATGAGTTTCATGAGCTCTTCTCTGGCGACCTCTTCGTAACCCTCCTTGACATGGACAAGGGCTAAGACAACAAAGGGCCGGTTATCTCCTGCCAGGGCAACGCTCCAGCCCATCAACCCTACCAGTACTATCCCCGCAAGGAACACGATCCACGCTTTCTTCACATGCCTTCCCTCCCTTGGTTTTTTAAAGTGTTGTCTGGGTTACAAACCTGGTGAGAGATTTCCAGTGTTTTTTCCTCGTCACATCACCCCCATTTCTTTGGGATATTAAACTCAAAATATGATATTTTTTTAACACAACTTTGCGCCTAAAAATATACCTCTTCCACCAGGTGATGTCAAGTATCTTGCCGCTAAAATCCTGTAGGCAGGGGCAAGTGGAAATATCCCACCGTCTTTTATTTTTAAAAAATCTCACATTCACTGCAACGTCAATAACAGATTTGCATTCAGACTGCCCACTGGCGGGCGCGTTCTACCGCCCTCTTCCAGCCGGCGTAGAGCTCTTCCCGGCGAGAGGCGTCCATTTGAGGTTCAAAGACCCGGTCGACTTTCCACTGCGCGGCGATTTCCTCTTTGTCTTTCCAGAATCCCACACCCAGCCCGGCGAGGTATGCCGCGCCCATGGCAGCCATTTCGGTCACAACCGGCCTGATAACGGGGACACCGAGAATATCTGCCTGGAACTGCATGAGGAAGTTGTTCTTCACCGCTCCCCCGTCAACCCGAAGGGACTCAAGCACCTGCCCGGAGTCGGCGATCATTGCTTCCAGAACGTCCCTTGTCTGGTAAGCCATGGACTCAAGTGTTGCCCGGACGATGTGTTCCCGGGTCGTGCCCCGGGTAATACCGATGATAAGCCCCCGGGCGTACATGTCCCAGTACGGTGCACAGAGCCCGGTGAAGGCCGGGACCACGTAGACTCCGGCGGTATCAGGGACCGACTGAGCCATGGCCTCAGTCTGTGCGGCACTCTCGATGATTTTGAGCCCGTCGCGCAGCCACTGGACTGCGGCGCCCCCGATGAAGACCACTCCTTCCAGGGCATATTCAATCTTCCCCCCGATTCCCCAGGCAAGATCCGTGGTGAGACCATTCCGGGAGAGGAGGAACTTTTCGCCGATATTCATCATCAGGGCCAGGGCTGTGCCATAGGTGTTCTTGGCCATCCCGGGCCGGAAACAGGTCTGGCCGAAGAGCGCTGCATGCTGGTCTCCCGCTACCCCTGCAATGGGGATTTCGGCATCACCAAAAATCTCCTCGTTTCTGGCCATGGCCATGACCCCACTTGACGGTCTGGGTGTGGGCAGGATTTCCCGAGGGATGTCCAGAGCGTCAAGGAGCTCCTGGTCCCATGCTAAAGTTCGAATGTTGAAGAGCATTGTCCTTGAAGCGTTCGAGTAGTCTGTGACATGGGCGCTACCCTTGCTGAGGTTCCATATGAGCCAGGAATCGATGCATCCCATGAGGAGTTTCCCCTGCCGTGCGAGGTCTCTGGCTTCGGGGACGTTATCCAGAATCCACTTGATTTTGGTGGCCGAAAAGTACGCATCGATGGTCAATCCGGTCTTCTCCCGCACTTTTTCCTCGAAGCCCCGTGCTTTTAACTCTTCACATATTGGGGCAGTTCTGCGGCACTGCCAGACAATGGCGTTGTAGACCGGGCGCCCCGTCTCCCTGTCCCAGAGAATGGTGGTTTCCCGTTGGTTGGTGATACCAATCCCTGCGATCTGGTCGGGCTGGGCCTTCGCTTTCTCCAGAGCTTCCCTCATGCAGGCAAGGGTGGTTTCCCAGTGTTCCAGGGGATTGTGTTCCACCCATCCGGGGTGAGGGTACATCTGGCTGATTTCCCGGTATGAAGTCGCCACGATATTCCCTTCCCGGTCGACGAGAATCACCCTCGTCCCTGTTGTCCCCTGGTCAATGGCCATGACGTACTTCTTTTCCACGGCGATCCCCCTCCGGTTTCCGGAATCCTACGGCTTGATGATGACCTTTAAGGCCTCTCCTTTCTCCACCGCACGCACACCCTCCATGATCTGGGGAAGAGAATATGTGTGCGTGATGTACCGGCGCGCAACGATTTTCCCTTCAGCCAGGATTTTCAGGGCCAGTCGATTCTGAGCCGCCGTTGAAGCATGGGCCCCGAAAACCCCTACCTCCTTGTAGTGGATGAGATTGCTGTCAAGGTAGCCTTTGGATTTTCCTTGAGGCAAGCCCCCGAAAAGACTCACTCGACCCCTTCTTGCCACCATCTGCAGGGCCTGATTCTGCGCCTCTCCCACCGGGCAGGCCACGATGACCACATCTGCCCCCTGTCCTCCGGTCCGGGAGAGAATCTCCTCGACGGGATCGGCCTCGTTACTGTTTATGGTCACGACGTTTTTCCCCAGGGTGGCAGCGTGTTCTAACCTCTCCGGCACTATGTCGATGACGAAGACCCTGCTTGCCCCTTTGAGCAGGGCGAGTTCGGTGTGGAATAGCCCGATAACTCCTGCACCGATGACGGCCACGGTCTGCCCCAGCCTTATGTCGAGGAAACTCTGCCCGTTGATGCAGCAGGCCAGGGGTTCTGCCAGTGCCGCTTCTTCAAAGCTCAACCCCTGAGGGATCCGGTTCACGTGGCCCTGTTGCACCGCTTTTGCCGGGACGGCCATGACCTCGGCAAAGCCACCGTCGAATTCAAAGCCAATCGTTTCCAGGTTGGGGCACATATTGGTGATGCCATGGCGGCAGTACTCACATAATCCACAACCTATGGCCGGTGCTACGGTGACCGCTTCGCCCACGCTGTAGCCTGAAGTCCCTGGACCCACTGCCTTGATAATCCCTGCCACTTCATGGCCCAGAACTCTTGGAGGCGTGACGTGAACGCTCCCGTGTCGCAGGGTTCTCACATCGGACCCGCATATGGCGCAGGCTTTCACCTCTACGAGTATTCCTCCCGGTTCCACCTCCGGTTCGGGGATTTCTTCCACAACCATCTCGTTCACAGCCTTCATCACTGCCGCCTTCAAGGGAGGACCTCCTCTCAGTTCACGGGATGAACAGTACTTTATTGAAGAATTCTTCTCTCTTCCAGAGGCGCTGGAAAACCTCAGGTGCCTCTTCCAAGCGAAACCGGTGGCTGATAACAGGTTGGCACCTGATGAGACCTCGCGCCATGAAGTGCAAGGCAATTTGCCATTCGTTCACCGGCAGAGGCGAGAAAACGGAGTTCCAGGCTCCGACAATGCGGATTTCCTTCCGGAGAATCCCGTCAAGCGTTGCGCTGGGAATGATAAGGTCATCGTAGGAGATGCCACAGAAGACCACCGTTCCTTCCTTTTTCGCCATGCGAAGCCCCTGTTCCTGGGTGATTCTTGAGCCCGCTATCTCCACCACACACTCCACACCAGCGCCTCCAGTCCTGGCAAGGACAAAAGCGACGGGGTCTTCCTTCCTGGCGTTGATCACGTGGTCAGCTCCCAGATTTCTGGCGATTTCCAGTTTCTCGTCGAAAATGTCAACGGCAAATATTTCCCTTGCCCCCATTACCCGGGCCCACTGGACGGCAAAAAGACCGATGGGGCCGATGCCCAGAATGGCAACGGATTCCCCGGCTTTCAGGTTGCCCTGCCGCAGGGCGTGGAAAGCAATGGCCACAGGGTCGGTACAGGCTCCCGACTCGAAATCAAGCCCTTCAGGGAGCTGCAGTACGTCGCATTCTTCCACGGCCACGTACTCTGCCATTGCGCCATCCACACGGGATCCGTAGTAGCTGTAGCGGTCACAGAGGTTGAATTTTCCGGTTTTGCAGTAGTCGCAGGTTCCGCAGGGGATGAGAGGAGCAACGGTCACCCGGTCTCCGGGTTTGCACGAGGTTACCCTGGCCCCCACCTTGACCACTTCGCCTGCGAATTCGTGGCCGATGGTCATGGGGTAGGAATAGGTACCCTTTTTCATCACCCGTCCCGGGTCAGACCCGCAGACCCCAACGGCCCGGACGCGAACAAGTACCTGGTGGTCGTTGATTTCCGGTATTTCCACTTCCTCCACCCGAAGGTCTCCGGGAGCGTGCAGTCGCACCGCCTTCATCCTGGTGGCCACGTGAACACAACTCCTTTCTTTCTGGTCTTCAAGCGGGAATATGTTTTCTCCATTTCACTTTTTGATAAAAAAGTGTCACTTGGAGGTATTATACAACCCGGTCCCAATCCTTGTCAACGATGGGCTTTTCGCGTTTTCCTCCCCCTTTATTTACCGGAGATTTTGGTTACAATATTCGAAGAGGTGGGGACCGAACTCACCATCTGGCTCAGGAAGCCCTGGTGCATGGATTGAGGTGATTTTTCAGATGAAGAAACGGGACCGGCTCAACTACATAGGAAAGCAGGTTGTACTGAACGGCATGGTGACCATCAAGGAGCTGGCGGAGCAGCTCGGCGTGTCTACCATGACCATTCGGCGGGACCTTCAGGATCTGGCGAAGGAAGGTGTGTTGACCCTGATTCCCGGGGGAGCGGTGTTGAAGCGAGAGCCGAGCACGATCAATGAGCAGGAGTACGCGATAACCAGAGCGCAATCGCAGATGACCAAAGAGAAAATCAAAATCTGCCAGAAGGCCGCGTCGTTTGTCCAGGAAGGGGATACCATCGTTATCGATACGGGGTCAACAACGGAACACCTCCCCAAATTCATTCCCCAGGGGACGAAGCTTACGGTTATCTGTTACTGCCTTAATACCCTGCTCAGCGTTTATGCGCACAGCAAGAACGTTCAGATCATTTTTCCCGGAGGGTACTTCCACGAGAACACCCTGATGTTCGAGAGCCCCGAGGGTATTTCCCTCATCCGGAAGGTTAGGGCCAACAAGGCCTTTATATCGGCTGCCGGCGTGGAAGGGGAACTCGGTGTGACCTGCGCGAACCTCTATGAGGTTGACACCAAGCGGGCGGTGATTGAATCATCGGATACAAGGTTTTTGCTCGTTGATTCTTCGAAATTCGGTCGGGTCACCACGGCCTATTTCGCCGACCTCAAGGAGTTCGACGTGGTGATCACCGATTCGGGAATTCCAGAAAAATACCGGAAGCTCCTGGCCAAGCTGGGTGTGGAGTACTACATCGTTTAGCCTCGAGTTACTGCAGTAACTTTATATGTTAACTTATTGACGGAATTTTTCCTCCTATTCCCCGTCCTTCTCCTCTGTTGGGGATTATCCTGCCGAGCGATTTCGCCCGTTCAGTATTGACAAATCGGCGGCAAGAATTTATGCTTTTTTCGAAAAGTTTAAATCTTATCAAAAAATGATACAGGAGGAGCGTATGAGGCTGAAGGACAAAGTGGTCATCGTCACTGGTGGTGGTCAGGGGCTTGGTGAGGCTTTTGCNAAGGGCTGTGCTCGTGAGGGTGCAAAGGTGGTCATTGTTGACGTGAACGAGGAGACGGGGAAGAAGGTTGAGCAGGAAATTGGAGAAAACGCAGTGTTCATTCGGACCGATGTGTCCCAGCGTCCGCAAGTTCAGGCCATGGTTGATGAGGTGATGAAGCGCTTTGGGAAAATCGACGTCCTCATTAACAACGCTGGAGTCCACGCCGGAGGCAAGTTCTGGGAAGAGACCGATGAGATATGGCGGCGGATGTTTGAGGTCAACGTCATGGGAGTGGTGTACTGCTCTCAGGCTGTGGTACCCATCATGATGAAGCAGGGCAAGGGGAAGATCATCAATGTCTCCTCAAAGGCTGCCATCGTGGGTGAACCGTATCATGCCGCCTATTCTGCCTCAAAAGGCGCGGTCCTCTCTCTCACGAGAGCCATGGCGGCAGAGCTGGCACAGTACGGTATCCGGGTCAACGCCCTTTGCCCGGGAACCACGCTGACTCCCCTTGGGCAGTCTGCCCTTGCTGATCCTGAGCTGCGAAGGGCCCTTGAGAGTGGCATCCCCCTTGGGAGACTTGGCCAGCCCGAGGACCACGTTGGTTCTGTGCTCTTTCTGGCCTCTGATGAGTCTGACTGGATGACCGGTCAGATGATCGTGGTTGATGGTGGGTTGTCGATGATTTAGCCCTGAAGAAAGGAGGCGGCACCGGTGGGTGACAGCAGAAACCTTGTGGTTCTCGCCGTAGTACGGGTGAAACCAGGGTATGAAGAGGTGGCAAGGCAGGAACTCGTAAAGCTCATTCCTCCCACCAACAGGGAGCCGGGATGTCTCCGCTACCAGATGCACATCAACGTGGGCACAGAGTACGACAACTACATGGTGGAGAACCCCAGGCTCTACATGTTCTACGAAATCTGGCGGAGCCGTGAAGACTGGGACAAGCACATGGAGATGCCCTACCTCAAGGCCTGGTTTGAGAAGTCCAAGGAGGTCTGCGAGAAGATTGACCTCTCCATCTGGGAAGCGGTGGACCTTCCCACGAACCCCGTTTTCCGTGGCGGTGAGAACCCCGATCCCAAGGAGAAGTACACCCTCTTAGCCCTGGTGGACGTCAAGGAAGGGTGCGAGGACCGGGCCTGGAAAGAGATGCTCGCCCTTGTCCCCTACACCCACACTGAGCCCGGGTGCATTGAGTACACCATGCACGTGAACCTCGATATGGACACCATGGCCAGGAACTACCGCAAGATCATGTTCTACGAGAACTGGTACAACTTCAAGGTCTGGAAAGAGGACCA
The DNA here is from genome assembly GCA_000347575.1 of Candidatus Caldatribacterium saccharofermentans OP9-77CS. Taxonomy (GTDB): domain Bacteria; phylum Atribacterota; class Atribacteria; order Atribacterales; family Caldatribacteriaceae; genus Caldatribacterium; species Caldatribacterium saccharofermentans. Next base: position 7,284 of record APCU01000084.1, read on the forward strand.
CATGAAGGCCGAGTACCTGGTCCGGTGGTTCAACTTTGCTCCCCAGGTGACGGAGAAGATTGACCTCACAGGCTGGAAGATGATTGACTTCGAACTCACTCCTACAGGGAAGGAGAAGTGAAGGGTAGGCTCCTGGAGGAGAATTTCCTCCAGGAGCCTGTGTTTTTTGAAGAGATTTTCTGCGAGATTCTCCACATCATCCTTCCTGCCTTGTCTTCGAAGTTACCCCGTTGGACCGTCTTTGGTATAGACATCTTTACCAAAAGGTGGTACAGTACCTGTGTGACTTTGACAACAGGAACTGAAGGAGGGATGACATTGGTAACCCTTGGTCTTCTCACCTTCTCAGACCCTCGGCCCACGGCTTACGAGGAAATGCTCCCTGTGAATCTTGAGTTTCAGAGTCGTCTTGTTGAAGCTCTGGAGCAAACCGGGCAGGTTCGGGTTCTTGGTGGGGGAAAAGGTGATTCAGACTCCGCAAGAGGCAAAAACCGAAGTCGAACGACTGGACCGGATGGGCGTTGATGGGGTTATTTTTCCACTTTGCCGGGTGGACGTTTCCCCCATCTGGCCACCATTGCGGCGAGGAACTCCCCAAGCCCCGTACTCCTTGTGGCCAGTTTCAATCCGCGGTACCCGGGCCTTATCGGCATGATTGCCAGTGGGGCCTCTCTGGACCAGGTGGGAATCCGGCACGGTCGGGTCTGGGGCGATCCGGAGGATCCGGAAATCGTCGCAAGAATTCTCCGCTTTGGACGAGCGGCCCGAGCGGTTCGCCGCCTCCGGGGACAGACCTGTGGCCTTCTTGGAGGGCGGAGCATGGGAATGTACGTGGGAACTGCCGATACGGCTCAGTGGCAATCCCTTTTTGGCGTTGACCTGGAGCACGTTGATCAGTTCGAAATCGTCCGGAGATCTCAGGAAATCCCCGAAGACCAGGTACAGAAAGCCTTAGACTGGTTCAAGGAGAAGGTGGGCCACATTCACTGGGACGGGAAGTCCCTGACGGAGGAGAAGCTCAAGCTCCAGATACGTTCCTACTACGCCACGAAGGACATCATGAAAGAGAAAGGGCTTGATTTCGTTGCT
>APCU01000085.1 GCA_000347575.1 Candidatus Caldatribacterium saccharofermentans OP9-77CS
AAAAGGGAAAAGCTGCAAAACGGTGTGGAGCCCCTTTGCCCTCCTTGTGCTGCTGCTCCACCCAAGGGCCATCCCCAGGATTTCATCCTTTCCAAGAACCAGGACATGGGAAGCGCTGAAGAGGTTCCGCTCATCCTCAAAGTACCGCTCAAAAACCCTGCGCCACCGGGGACCAAAAAGCCGCTCGAAAACCCTCCCCCCTGAAAGCTCAAGGAGGCGAAGGAACGCCTCTCGATCCTCTACCGCCTTCGAGGCCCTTCGGACCTCTACTTCGCGAAAGCTTTGGTCTCTTTCCGTTGTCTCTCCACTCTCCAGTCCCGACCTGCCTGGAAAAAGGCCTCGATGTTCTCCAGGGGAACGTCTTGAGGAAGGTCACAGCCTGTACTCAGGATAAAATACGGGTAATCTTTCATTCCCTCAAGGAGTTCATACGTTACCCGGTAGATGTGCTCCGGTGCCTCAGAGAGCATGGCCACGGGGCTTACGTTCCCAAGAAGGAGCAGTCCCTCCCCATCCCGGGCCACCCTGGGGAGGTCCACGACGCTATCAAGACTCAGGCCCGCCACCCCACAGCGCCGCATCTCGGAGATGAGATGGTGGGTGTTGCCGCACACGTGGAGGATAACCTCAACATCATCGAGGATCCCCACAAGTTCCCTGTATAGCGGAGCCAGGTGTTTCCGGAACGCTTCCGGGCTAAAGATGACCGCCGTGGGTTCAAGGACCATAATGGTGTCGGCTCCCGCCTCCTGCAGAGCCTGAGCGTAACGGAGGACCACTCCGTAAGAAAACTCAAGTATTCCTTGGAAGAACGACTCATCGAGGATACTCTGCATAGCAAGCTCATTCGCTCCGGCCAGCAATCCGGCAAGCGTCAGGGGCCCAATGACGTACGCCCCCACAGGACAGGGAAAGGCCGCCCGCATATGCCTCAAGGTCTCAAGGTACACCATGACCCTCCCATCCCCCAGGATGTCGATCTTCCTGAAAGGCTCAAGGTCCTCAAGGGTTCTCACCGGATGGGCCTCAACGGACGGCGTATCGTCTAAAGGAAAGCGGACGGGAAGCCCCAGAGCACTGGCCTCGACTGAAAGGTCCATGAGGAAGAACATGGCGTCAGGGTGGAAACGGTCGTAGAGCCTGCTTAAGGTCTGGAACTGCACCAGATGATTAAATTGATTTTGTTTAATACTCGTCTTCGTCAGCTGTAACCCCGGATAGCCCATGAGGGGAACGACTGGTCTTCTTCCCTCGTTCCATAAGGTTAAAGCGAGCTCTCGTAGGGAGAACTTGCCCGATGTTCGTCGCATGGAAGTCACCTCAAAGTTTCATAAAAGAATTAATTTTCTTGAGTCATTGTACACCCTTCTCCCCTCCCCGTCAAGACCTGTAGCATAATTTTTTGTTCCTGGACCCGACCCAATAACTCCCACCACCCTGCACAGTAGGGCGAACTTCCCATTCTCCCACCCCTTGCATTCTTCCTGCAGGGGTGGTTATATAAACACAGGGGGATGTACCATGCCAGTGTTTCGGGTTCTTGTGGCCGATGATGAACGTCTGATGGCAGAAATGCTCGAAGAGATGCTCCGGGCTGATGGAATGCTCGTCGAAAAGGCCTACACTGGAAAAGAGGCTCTCGAGAAATTCCGCTCTCTGGACTTTGATCTTGTCCTCCTTGATCTGCGCATGCCCGAAATGAACGGCCTCGATGTCCTCCAGGAGATGAAAAAGGAAGACTCTACGGTTCCCGTCATCGTCATTACCGCCTACGGGAGCGTGGACAATGCTGTAGAGGCCCTGAAAGTTGGAGCCTATGATTTCATCACCAAGCCTTTCAAACTCGAGGAACTCCGGAACGCTGTTGCCCGGGCTTTAGAAGTTGAACAGCTCCGTCGGGAAAAGGCGTACCTCCTCTCCGAAATCCAGGAAGAATTCCATTTTGAGGGTGTAATTGGAGAATCCCCCAAAATGAAGGAAGTCATGAGGGTGGCGCAGCTTGTGGCCAAAACCGACGCCACGGTCCTCATCTGCGGAGAAAGCGGAACGGGCAAGGAGCTCCTTGCCCGTTCTATTCACTACCAGAGCAACCGCAAAGACAAGCCCTTCGTCGTGGTCAACTGCGGCGCCATCACCGAAACACTCCTTGAAAGCGAGCTTTTCGGTCACGAGAAAGGGGCTTTCACCGGTGCCTACACGAGAAAACCGGGGAAATTCGAGCTTGCCGATGGAGGGACGATTTTCCTCGATGAAATCGGGGAAATGAGCCCTGCCATGCAGGTGAAGCTCCTGCGAGTTCTGCAGGAGAAGACCTTCGAGCGGGTTGGAGGCACCACACCCATCACCGTTGATGTCCGCATCATCGCCGCCACGAATCGCGACCTGAAAAGGGCCGTCCGGGAGGGAACCTTCCGGGAGGACCTCTACTACCGGCTCAATGTTATCCCCATATACCTTCCTCCTCTCCGGGAACGGAAAGAGGATTTGCCCCTCCTCTGCGACTTTCTCATCTCCCGGCACTGTCGGAAACTCCACAAGAAAATCCGGGGGATTTCCCCTCAGGCTATGCGGATTCTGCGAAAATACCACTGGCCCGGGAACATCCGGGAACTCGACAACGTCCTGGAGCGGGCCATCATCCTCACCCAGGACGATGTCATCGGAGTCGACGACCTGCAGATTTTCGAGGCCCCAAAACCCGGACAGTGGAAAACCCTCAAAGAGGTTGAGGAAGAGTACATCGCCCAGGTCCTTGAAGCCTTCGCCTTCGACCTCGAGAAGGCTGCTGCTGTTCTCGATATTCCCCTCGAGGAATTGAAAGCAAAAAGCCACCAGGCTCTCCCTCAAATCCCCAGAGGGTAGCCCTACCGGTACTCGTTGACCGTCTCAAAAAGCGCGAGGAGGTTCTCCACCGGGATATTCGCCTGGATGTTGTGGACTGTGGCAAAGACAAAACCACCGCCTTTCCCGAAAATCCCGATGAGCCTCCGGACTTCCTCCCGGACCTCCTCAGGAGTCCCAAAGGGAAGGGTGCGCTGCGTGTTCACCCCTCCTCCCCAGAAGGTGAAATGGTCACCGAATTCCCGCTTGAGGGTCTCCGGGTCCATGGAAGCTGCGGAAATCTGCACCGGGTTGAGAATGTCAAAGCCTGCCTCCCTGAGGTCCGGAAGAAGCTCGTACACCGAGCCACAGGTGTGGATGAAAGTCTTCCAGGTCGTGTGCTCATGAACCCAGGCGTTCACCTTCGTGTGGAAGGGCTTGAAGAGCTTCCGGTAGAGTTCTGGAGCGATGAACGGACCGTGCTGCGATCCAAAGTCGGTTCCGGAAATCACGATGACCTGGATACGCTCGCCTACTGCCTGGTGGAGCATCTCGAGGTTCTTGAGGCCTATCTCGGTCATCCGGGCAAAGACCTCCTGGAGGAAGGACTGGCGGGTCACCAAAGACACGTACCACTCCTCCACGTCCCGGATGCCTTTGGGGTCCTTGAGGGCAAGACCGGGAACGAAGGCAATATCCCCGAGGTTCGTCCCCGGAACCCCGGAAAAGACAATGGCGTAATCGGTTTCCTCATAGAGTCTCCGTGCCTCTTCCTCGTAGTAGCGGAGGTCCTCGTCAGTAAGAAGGGTGTACTCCTCAATCTGGTCTTCAACCCGAAGATTCTTCTCATCAATGGGTTTCTGGCGAATGAGGGCATCGTGGTAGAATCCCCCCTTGGGCATCTTTGCGCACGGCGCACAGGATGTGTCGCCCCTGGGGTACTGGTAGATGTTCCCTTCGGCATCCGGTATAGTGTTGAACTTCTCCGGCACAAGAAGGGGTGTCCCGTCGAAGAACCTCCAGGGCTTCCAGTTCTCGTTCCGGAAGCCGAAGAAGTTCTCCCGGGACATCAAAGGAACCGTATCGATACCAAGGACCTTCCGGAGGTCATCGTCCACTTCCCCAAGCATCTGGAAAGGATCGATGACCTTCACCGGGTCCTCAGGGCGGATGAGCCCCAGAGCCACCTTGAGTTTGTGGAGGCTTGAGACGTGGATTCCGGTCACCAGAGTCGCCCCAAGGTCAAGGGGAAGCTTATCCGGCTCCTCATGCGAAAGGGCTTTCAGTACCCGTTCCCGAGAGGTCACAGTACCTCCTCCTTTCATCCTTTTACCGCTCCAAAGGTGAGGCCACGCACAAGATACCGCTGAGCAAGAAGGGAAAAGACCACAACAGGCAGCATGGTGACGATTCCTGCTGCCGCAAGCGGCCCCCAGGCAATACGCCAGCCGGTGATGAAACGCCCGAGGTAAAGGGGTAGGGTCTGGGCCTCCTTGCCCGTCGTGAGGACGAGGCTCAGGAGGAACTCACCCCAGCTCTGGATGAAGGAGAGCGTCGCCACCGCTGCAAGGCCGGGAGCGGCAAGGGGGAGAATTACTGAAAAGAAGCTCTGCCCCACTCCTGCCCCATCCACAAACGCGGCTTCGTCAAGTTCCCTGGGGATTTCGTTGAAGAACGTGATGAGAATCCAGGTACTGAAAGGTGTGGTGATGACAAGATGGGCCAGGATGAGTGCCCACCAGGTGTTGATGAGCCGAAGGCGGGAAAAAATCACATATAGCGGCAGGGCCGAGGCAATGGGCGGGAGCATGCGGATGGAAATGATCCAGGAGACAAAACGCATCCCCCCGATTTTGAAGCGTGACACCGCATACGCCGCAAGGGCAGAAATGACCGTTGAAAGCAGGGCCACAAAAAGGGCCACCACGATGCTATTCCGCAGGTACGGGGTAATGGTGGCGATGGCCGTGGTGGCGCTTCCAAAGAACCCCCCCTCCACGCCCATGAAGTTCCCCAGCGTCCACGAAGAAGGCCAGAACGTCGGAGGCCAGGTGAACCACTCCTCGCTCTTCTTGAAGGCAGTCGTCACCAGCCAGTACACCGGGAAGAGGAAGAAAAAGAGCACCAGGGCAACAAGGATACCTTTTATAAAACCTTTGACCCACCGCATACCCATCTCTCCTAAAGCTCAAGGGTTTCCTTAAGGCGAAGCCCCCGGATGAGGAGGTTCACAAGGAGCATCACGGCGATAAGGAGCAGGACGCTCAATGCCGAAGCGTACCCGATGTCCCAGCCAAAAGAAACGCCGACTTTGTAGATGTAGAAACTGTAGGAATGCGTGCTTGATCCGGGACCTCCAAAGGTCACCATGTAGACGATGTCGAAAATCTTCAGGGCATCGATGACCCTGATGATGAGCACCACAAAAAGGAGGGGACGCAGGAGGGGGAATTCGATGTACCGGAAGGCCGAAAAGCCGCTCGCCCCGTCGACAAAGCTCGCTTCCACAATATCCCGGGGAAGGGATTGCAGTCCTGCGTAGAGGACGAGGAAGACAAAGGGGGTCCACTGCCACACGTCAATCAGAATAACTCCAAGGCGTGAAAAGAACTGCGTCCCCAGCCAGGAAATTTTGGGAATCCCCAGAAGGGAGAGAAAGTAGTTCACCGGACCGAATTCGAAGTTGTAGAGCATCTTCCAGGCGATTCCTGCCACCACTGCCGGCACCATCATGGGGATGAGGAGGGCACTCCGGAACACCCGCTCCCCAAAGGTATCCCGAAGGAGAAAGGCAATGGCCATCCCCAGGAGGATCTCCAGGGGAACAGCAACGGCAAGAAGCAGGACGGTGAAATCGATGCTGGATATTGCCGTGCGATCCCGCAGGATATCCCGGTAATTGGAGAAGCCAATGAATTGGGGTTTCTCCCAGGACGCAAGAGAGTAGCGGAAAAAGGACATGTACACCATATACCCAAAGGGGTACATCGTAAGACCAAGGAGGATTACAAGGAGCGGAAGAATCATGAGAAAACCCACACGTTGCATCCGTCTTCGCGCAAGCATAGGAAATCACCCAAAAAGCGAGGAGCGCTCGAGCGCCCCTCGCTCTCGCTCATTTCCCAAGAATTTTTTTCCACTCGCTAGCCACGAGGTTCAGCGTTTCGATGGAGTTCGGTTGCTGTCCGAGGAGAACTTCAGAGAGCGTCCCAACGAGGATATCTTCAAGGCGAGGTTCTTCAGGAATCCGGGGACGGTGGGAAGCACCGTCAAGAGACGCAACATAGGCCTCTTTGAGCCACGGAGAGTCGGCAAGGACTTCCGGGTCCTCCACCACGGATTTCCGGGTCGGACCAATGCGGTACTTGAGCCACTGGATTTTGTCACCCTCTTTGCTCGTCGCGTACTGGATGAAGCGGAAAGCCACTTCTTTGTTCTTCGAAGCCGCGTTAATCCCAAGGCCCCATCCACCGCTCACCGGCGTTCCACCGGGCATGACCGCAACACCGACCTTTTCCTCGAAAGGCTGTAATAGCGGCGATTCCTTCCAGCTTGCAAGGCACGCCGTCCACTGGGGCACCATGGCCACCATACCCTTCCCAAAGGCCTCCAGGGTCTCTCCGTAGTCAGAACCGAGGGGGTCTGGAGCGTACTGCATGAGGTCAATCACGTCCTGGAGGGCTCGAACGCCTTCTTCAGAGTTGAAGGCCGGAAGCCCATCGGCAGTGAAGTAGTCACCCCAGTCGAGGTCGACTTTCCCGAACTTCGCAATGCCTTCGGGACTCCTCCGGTACGGTCCGAAGAAGTTGAGGTACATGTAGAAGAGGGTGTGGGTTCGCGGGAGCATCAGGGCGATACCGTATTCCGTGGGGGAATCGGGGTTGAATTTCTTCGTGAAGAACTTCGCCACTTCTTTGGCCTCTTCCCAGGTCTTCGGGACGGCAAGGTCTCTACCGTACTCTGCCTTGAATTTTGCCTGAAGCGCAGGGTCACTGAAGAGGTCCTTTCGGTAGAAGAAGAACATTGCGGCACCGTAGAACGGATACCCGATGCGCTTGTCCTTCCAGTAACCGTAGACGTACTTTGCCGTGGGGATGAAGTCCTCGTCGTCAAAGTTCGGATCCACAAGCTCCGGATGCTCTTTTGCGAAAGCCTCAAGGTCAAGCATCCCGGGGGCAATGGCTCCAGCCGTCATGAGGTCCCAGGTGGTGACGTCAAAAGACCCTGCACCACTCGTGAGGTCTTGCAGAATCCTCGGGTAGAGCACTTCCCAGGAGAGCGGGGTGATTTCAATCTGGACGTCGGGATTCTTCTGCATGAAGTTCTGGGCAAGCTCATGGAGTGCATCGGCGTTATCCGGAGAGGACCAGACGACAAGGTTCACGGCCCAGGCGACCGAGACAAAAAGGAACACCAGAACAACCGCAAGACCAGCCACTATCCCCTTTCTCATCCTTTCTCCTCCTCCTTTGAGGGGATGTAGAATTCCATGTTGCTCCGCATCACCACCACAGGCTCAAGGTACCGGCACGGTGGTGGAACAACTCCCTCCACAAGAAACCGAAAGAGCGCAATGACCGCCTCAAACCCCTGACGGTACGGATTCTGAAAAATGGTGGCATGGATCACCCCCTTCTCAAGGTATGGTCGCATCTCTCCAAAAAGGTCAGTGGTGATGACCCTCACTCGCCCTGCAAAGCCACTGTCCTCAAGCGCACGGCAGACCGCAGGAGAGTTTGCCGTTGCCACGTAAATCCCTTGAAGGTCAGGATGTTCTTCAAGGACACAAGCAGTGGTCTCATAGGCTCGTTGCTCGTCCTCTTCATTTTCAAAGACTTCCGGCTCTGGTCCTCGGGCAAAGCGAGTCCAGGAGGAGAGGAACCCCTGGACTTTCTGAAAGTGGTCCTCGATGTCCAGCGACCCAACCATGATGGCCACAGGACCTTTTCCCCCAAGGAAATGCGCCATGAGTTCTCCCGCAAGCTCCCCGTTTTTCCAGGGATCCACGTATACGGCGCTCAGGCGGCTGCTTCCTGGAGCATCGGTTGAGACTGTGACCACAGGGACACTTTTCTCCACAAAACGGTTGATGAAGGCGTTGAGCCGGCTCCGGTGCCCTGGAACAAGGACGAGACCATCGATCCGTTCCTCCAAGAGGTTTTCCAGCGCTTCTTCCTCACCCTTCCCCAGGGTTTCGACTTCCCGAACAAGGGGCAATACCTTGAAATCCCGAAGCTGGGCCACAGCGTCATAGAAACCCCGACGAACATCGTCGTAGAAGTAATGGAGTTCCCGGGGGAAAAGCGCGGCAAGGACAACAGGTTTCTTCCGGGTGAGCGCGCTCGCCACCCTGTTAGGCTCATACCCCATGCTCCGGGCGGTGGCCAGGATTTTCTCCCGTGTCCTGGCACTGATGCCTTTTCGTCCATGCAGGGCCCGATCAACCGTCCCGATAGAAAACCCCGAAGCCAGGGCGATATCTTTAATGGTTGGGCGTTTCTTGGGCGTCATGGCCGTTAACGTTCACGGAACTATTATACCACAGT
>APCU01000086.1 GCA_000347575.1 Candidatus Caldatribacterium saccharofermentans OP9-77CS
CTACCAGATGCACATCAACGTGGGCACAGAGTACGACAACTACATGGTGGAGAACCCCAGGCTCTACATGTTCTACGAAATCTGGCGGAGCCGTGAAGACTGGGACAAGCACATGGAGATGCCCTACCTCAAGGCCTGGTTTGAGAAGTCCAAGGAGGTCTGCGAGAAGATTGACCTCTCCATCTGGGAAGCGGTGGACCTTCCCACGAACCCCGTTTTCCGTGGCGGTGAGAACCCCGATCCCAAGGAGAAGTACACCCTCTTAGCCCTGGTGGACGTCAAGGAAGGGTGCGAGGACCGGGCCTGGAAAGAGATGCTCGCCCTTGTCCCCTACACCCACACTGAGCCCGGGTGCATTGAGTACACCATGCACGTGAACCTCGATATGGACACCATGGCCAGGAACTACCGCAAGATCATGTTCTACGAGAACTGGTACAACTTCAAGGTCTGGAAAGAGGACCACATGAAGGCCGAGTACCTGGTCCGGTGGTTCAACTTTGCTCCCCAGGTGACGGAGAAGATTGACCTCACAGGCTGGAAGATGATTGACTTCGAACTCACTCCTACAGGGAAGGAGAAGTGACGCACCAAGAAACACAATGGGCGGGGAGCATGCTCCCCGCCCATTTTTTATACCCTCGCTAAGGGAACTTCCCTCTTACCCCTTCACAATCCGCCCAAACCCTCTCCGTTTTACCCCGGCAGCATTGGCCTCATCGGTATCGATATGGAACGCGAGCCGGCCGTTTGAAGAAACCCGGACAATAACATTCTGGAAAACCACCCCGATGGGTCCGGGCACCTCTATAGCGATTTTCTCCCCATCTCGTAGACCAAGCCTCTTTGCTTCTTCCGGGCTTGCATGGAGGTGACGCATGGCCCGGATTGCCCCCTCTTTGAGCGTCACCGAGCCCTTAGGGCCCACAATGGTGATGGGAGGAGATCCTGCCACATCCCCACTCAGACGAACCGGAAGGTCCATTCCCAGATAAAATCCATCGGTGAAAGATAATTCCACCTGGTCGAACTTGCGAAAAGGGCCGAGAATCCGCACACCCTCAATGGAGCGCATGTTGGGGCCAACGAGCGTCACCGTCTCCTGAGCAGCAAATTCCCCTCGCTGGGAGAGTTCCCGAAGCGGAGTCAGCTCCTTCCCCTTGCCGTAGAGCACCTCAAAGGTCTCTCTTGTGAGGTGGCAGTGGCGGTTTGAAACCTCAACAGGAATGGTGCATTCTCCCCCCGGTACCTTTGGAGCACCCTGGAGTTCCTGGACTACGATTTCGGCAATGTACGCCACAAGCTCATCGAGGCGCTCCATGTTTCCTCCCTCACTCGCCTCCCGTGACAATCTTCACCGAGGCGCTCGTCCCAAGACGAGTGGCCCCGGAAAGAATCATGAGCCTTGCGTCCTCAAAGGTCCGAATGCCCCCTGAAGCCTTAATCCCCATTTTGGGACCAACGGTTCTCCGAATCAGCGCGACATCCCGGGCGGTGGCACCTCCCGTGGAGAACCCCGTGGAGGTTTTGACGAAGTCATACCCCACCTTCTTGATAATTTCAGAAGCCAGGACCTTTTCCTCATCGGTGAGAAGACACGTTTCGATAATAGCCTTGGTGACCGTCGTGGGACGGCAGGCCCGCTTCACCGCCCAGAGGTCTTCTTCGAAGGTCTTGAGGTCCCGGGATTTCAGCGCTCCGATGTTGATGACCATGTCGATTTCATCGGCCCCATTTTCGATGGCATTGCGGGTTTCAAAAGCCTTGGTGCGGCTATCGGTTGCTCCAAGAGGAAAACCGACCACCGTGGCCACCTTGACCCCAGTCCCGCGAAGTCTTCTGGCACAGAGGGCAACCCAGCAGGGGTTCACGCACACGGCGTAGAAACGGTACTGCACAGCCTCATCACAGAGCTTCTCGATCATTGCCCTTGTGGCGTCAGGCCGAAGGAGGGTATGGTCGATGTAGCGGGCAATGTCTGAAGGAGTCACAACAAGGTCACAGGTACACTCTGAGGAGCTCTGTGGAGCACGCACCCGTTGTTCCTCACTCCGGGAAACACCCTGAAGCCTGGCCAACACCTCTTTTGTTACCCGTTCGATAAGCTCTTCTCGATTCATGGTCCGAAATGACCCCTCTCCACCGCCATGATTTTGTTCACCCGGGACCAGTGCCGTCCCCCGGCAAATCGCGTCTCAAGCCAGAGTTTCACGAGCTCACACAGTTCCTCCGGCGAGTGTCGGGCTCCAAGAGTGAGGACATTGGCGTTGTTGTGCTCGCGGCTGTTGATGACGCTGTCCCGGTCATAGCAGAGCGCCGCCCGAATACCCCGTACCTTATTGCACACCATACAGGAACCGATGCCCATCCCGTCAATCATGATTCCCCGTTCACACTCCCCGGAGGCGACTTTCTGTGCCACCTTCACGGCAAAGTCCGGGTAATCCACACTCTGGTCTCCGCTGAATGTTCCCACATCGTATACCCGGTACCCCAAAGAGGTGAGGTACCGCTTGAGGATTTCCTTTGCCTCGAAACCCCGGTGGTCCGAGCCAATGGCCACCCGTACCACATGGTCTTTCTGGTTCACAGGGTCAGGTTCAGTCTTTGGGGGAGTCCCCAGGGCATGCAGCCCTCCCACCACGTTCTGGACGACTCGGGAAAAGCTCCGTTCTGGCATCGTCTCTCCCCCTACTGCTCAATCTCATCCACGATTCCCACAATGAGCATTCGGATTGGTGCCTGGGGATCGCCAAGAATCGTCCGGCAGGAATTCCCCTCATCGATCACAAGCACCGTATCCCCAACCCCTGCCTGGACCATATCGAACGCCAGAATCGTCTGGCCCTTTGGTCGTCTTTCCCCGTCAAGGGGTTGCACCACCATGATTTTCAGACCCTGGAGGATGGGGAGTTTTGCCGTTGCCACCACATTCCCCACAACCTTCCCGAGCATCATGGGGATGCACCCCCCTCAATATTCACCGCATCGACAATACCCAGAATCGTGCAATCAGAAGGGTTGAACCAGTTCGGGAGCGCCAGCGCTGCCTCCCGCCCTCCCTCGAAAAAGACGATGTCTCCCGGACCGGCCTGAACCGTATCACAGGCAACAAGCGGAGACCCAACCTCTTTGAGGTTCTCATCAAGAGGCTGAATGAGGAGGAGCTTGATGCCCTCGAAGGAGGGAACCTTCTGCGTGGCCACCACTGTCCCAATAACCCGAGCAAGCCTCATGTTCCCTCCTCCTCACACGATGCGGAAGTAGTCCACCAGGGTGCAGCGCCGCTCCCGGGTGAAGGTTCGGGCGCGGGTGAGACCCTCCCCGGTGGGGGTAGCAATGGTGAAACTGGTGAAACCAGCGCCACCCTTCCCGAGCCCACTGTACGCCGGGCCGTTCTTCACAAAATGGAACAGTCCATCATTTTCGCCATTTTCGAGAGATTGGCGATATTCCGGGAATGCATGACCGCCGTGTGCCGGAAATGGTGCTCACACTCCACAGCAAACTCCATGGCCTCTTCCACGTCATGGAAACGCACAACAGGAATCACGGGGAGCAACTGCTCCGTCCAGATCAGGGGGTTATCCCGATCGACTTCACCGAAGAGAATTCTCGTGTTCTCGGGAACCCGAAGGCCGATTTCCCGGGCAATAAGNGACGCATCCTTCCCAACCCACTCCCTTTTTGGCTTTCCGGGCTTTCCCGGTCCCCCCGGTTCATCGATGACCAGGCGCGTGACCTCTTCCATCTGGCGCCGATTGAGCCGAAAACCCCCGTTGAACTCCATGGCCTTCTCGAGGTCCTCGGCAACCTCGTTCACCACGAGAATTTCCTTCTCACAGACACAGACGATGTTGTTGTCGAAACCGGCGCCGAGGACGATATCCCGACCCGCCTTGGCAATATCCGCCGTCTCGTCCACCACGCAGGGAGGATTTCCGGGGCCGGCAGCAATAACCTTCTTGCCGCTTGCCATAGCCGCCTGGACCACCCCTCCCCCACCGGTGACCACAAGAAGGCGGACCACGGGGTGCTTCATGAGCGCCTGAGCAGACTCAAGGGTGGGGCTTCCGATGGCGCAGACGAGGTTCTCAGGACCCCCGGCTTCGACGATGGCTTCGTTGAGGAGCGTCACGGTAGCGCAGGATGAGCGCTTTGCCCCCGGATGGGGGTGGAAAACCACGGCATTTCCCGCTGCCACCATGCTGATGGTGTTATTGATGATGGTCGAGGTGGGGTTGGTGGACGGAGTAATAGAGGCAATCACCCCGTAGGGTGCCCGCTCGACAAGGGTGAGCCCATGTTCATCGGTGAAGGCCATGGGCTCAAGGTCCTCCACCCCCGGCGTTTTTAAAGCAGCAAGGCGGTTCTTCTCGACCTTATCCGCCACGCGACCCATTCCCGTTTCTTCATGAGCCATCCGGGCAAGGGTTTCTGCTTCCCGCACAGAAACCCTCCGGATAGCACGGATAATGTTACGACGGGTCTCAAGGGGAAGCTCCATGAGTTTCTCATGAGCTTTCCGGGCCGCCCTCACCGCTTCTTCGATGTTCTCGAAAACCCCTGCGCCCCGCAAAGGAGGCTCCCCCTGAACTTCTGGAGCTCTCGGGAGCACCCCGCTTTTTTCGAGTCTCTCAATCACCTGCTCCACAATGGAGCGGATATCGGCTTCCTTAACCTCCATACGTCAACCCCACCTTCAAAAGAGGAAGTACGGCCGGATATCGGGATGGGGACTGGGGATGATGACCTCCTTGCAGAGGAGTCCCCGATGGGAAATCACCGTTTTTGCTGCTGAGACGGCTGCCTCCACCTCGTGGACATCCCCCATCATCTTCACGTACGATTTCCCACCCATACCCACCGCCAGACGCACTTCGGTAATGAGGACATCGGCCGTCTTTGCCGCCACATCGGCCGCCTCAATGCTGGCGATGGCCGAAAAGGACTCGACCACCGCTACGGCATCCCATATCTCGCAGACCACCGTCCCCAGAATGGCCGGGATAACCTGGGGATGGAGATTGGGGATGAAGAGTTCATCCACCACGCAACCTTCTCCAGCTTCCTTCCCCGCGGTGAGCGAGGCGTCAACCTCGGCCACCTCACCACTCACCACGATGAGGAATTTCCCCGGACAGATGGTTTTCGCATCAACAACCCTCACCGGTGCAGCCTTCACCATGGCATCCAGGGCCTTGATGCCTATGGCGATGGAATTGAATTCCAGTGCTCCCAGAACGACGATGTCCATTCGTCCACCTCAGCTACCGGGCCTCAATAACCACTCGCTCGTCATCGACAAAGACGACACGCCCTCCGATGCTGGCATGCACACGGGCACTGACCTCTTGCTCCGCCTCTCCCACAAGGTCTCCCTCCTGCACCACGTCCCCGACCCTGACCACTGCTTGAGCCGGAGCCCCCGCGTGCTGCTTTAAGAGAAGCTCAACCCGCTCTGGTGGCGGAACCTCCCGCATCCGGAAAAGCGGGCGTTTCTCATACTCTTCAACCCGGATTCTCCCCTTGACCCGCAACATCGGAACCTTCCGGTACGGAAAATCCACACGGGTCTGTAGAACCCTCTGGGGAAACACCGGTCGATACTGCATCCTGAGGAACTGCTCTTTGATCGCCCGGTTCACCAGCCTCGGAGAGAGCTCCATCGGGCAGGCAATTTCACACAGGCCACACTCGCTGCAGAGCACCGCACGCTCGATGACTTCAGGGGGCACATCAAGCCCAAGGGCAATCTGCCGCATGATCTTGTGTGGAGCCAGGTCATGCCCCAGAAGATACCGGGGGCAGAACTCCGTACAGTACGTGCACTGGCAGCAGGCGGTCTTGCTCTGCCTGATGATGAAGGGAAGGGGCAGGGTCTTCTTCTGCACGAGAACATGGTCCCGGGGGAGGACAAAAAGACCCGAAGTCGTCTTCGTTACCGGAGCCTTCAGGTCGGTGGTCACCGACCCCATCATCGGCCCTCCCACAAGGAGGACGAAGTCGTCCACCGTGGCGCCGCCGCAGTACTCCAGAACCTTCTCAAAGGGTGTCCCCACCCGCACCCGGAGGACCGAAGGCCGGCGAACTTCCCCCTGACAGGTCAGAGTGCGCTCGATCACCGGTTTCCCTTCCACAGCCCGGGCAATGTTCCGGAGCGTCTCAACGTTCAGCACCACCACGCCAACCGAAGGAGGGATCCCTCCTTCGGGAACAATACGCCCGGTGATCTCCCGCACAAGCAGGAACTCATCTCCCGCCGGATAGTAATCGCCCAGAGGGAAAACGCTGAGGCCTTCTTTCCCCTGAGAGGCTTTCCGGAGGGCTTCCTCCGCGGGAGAACCCCTGCCTTTCAGGGCAATGACGCCCTTTCTGGCCCCGGTCGCCTCCATGGCGAGGCAAAGACCCGCAACCACTGCTTCTGCTTCTTCTTCCATGACGAGCTTGTCGTTCCCAAGGAGCGGCTCGCACTCCGCACCGTTGGCAATGACCACCTCAACGGAGCGAGAGAGCTTCACATGGGTAGGGAAGCCTCCCCCTCCTGCGCCGACCACTCCCATGGCTTTAACGGCTTCGGGAACTGTCATCGCTCTTCTTCCTTCCGGAAGACGACCTGGCCATTCTCTTCTATGCGATCCACGATGCCGACAATGACACAGTCTATGGCCTTCTGGTAGGTGAACTCGGTCTGGCGAGCCGAACTCCCCTGGGAGATAAGGACAACCTCGCCTCTTCCACTCCCCACAAGGTCAAGGGCCACCAGGTACTCGCCCTTTTCTCTCCCCCGGGTATCGCAGGCCCGCACCAGAAGGTATTTCCCCCCGGTAATACCATCGTTTTTCTGGCTTGCCACCACCGTTCCAACAACCTTAGCCAGAATCATGCCTTCTCCTCTGGTCACGTGGTCACAACAGCGTCCTTCTGGTACACTACTTTCCCGTCGACTTCAATTTCATCCACAATCGCCACAATGGCGGCATCGCTTGGTTTGCCCTCGGTGATCGCAGTCATCCGGGCGCTGCTCCCTGAAACGTAGAAAACGATTTCTCCCTTTCCCGCCCCGACACAGTCCATGGCCACGAGGTAATCCCCTTTCCCCTGGAGCGTCACAGGGTCAATTTTCTCAAGGAGCAGGAACTTAATGCCCTTGATTTTCTCCTCTTTGCGGGTGGAAACGACCGTCCCCACCACTCTGGCGAGAATCATGGGGGTAATGTTCTCCCTCTCAATCCTTTTCGCCGATAGTGATATCCTTCTTCTTGCCGCCCCGACCAAGAGGAAGAACCTCGTCCACATTCGGATGAGGACGCGGGATGATATGGACGGAGACGACCTCTCCAACCTTTGCCGCTGCAACCTGTCCGGCGTCAAGAGCCGCCCGCACTGCCGCCACGTCCCCTCGAACGATAGCGGTGACGTATCCTCCGCCAATCTTTTCGTATCCGACGAGTTCCACCTTTGCCGCTTTGACCATAGCGTCAGCTGCCTCCACCATCGCCGCAAACCCACGGGTCTCAATCATGCCCAGAGCATCTGAGTAGACTTCGCCCATCGTTCCCTACTCCTTTCCATTCGTTCAGGAGGAAGCCGGCGCTCCCTCCTGAGGTGTTATTATTTACACAGATTCTGTCATGTATATAACACAATGCTCTTCTCCTGTCAATGAGGGATGGAGAGTTTCCGTTTTTTCGCTTGAGGCTTTTCTGGTCTTGCGCTAAGGTATTGGGAAGAAAGGAGGAAAGGCTATGCGAGTAGGATGCATGGGAGAACTCCTCGTAGAAATCATGCGGGATAAGGTGGACGTTCCTCTGGGTGTTCCCGGGGTTTTCCTTGGGCCGTACCCCAGCGGGGCCCCAGCAATTTTCGCCGACTGCCTGGCCCGTCTGAAGGGAGAGGTCTTTTTCGTCGGTGCCATTGGGCGGGATGATTTTGGCTTTCTCGTCCTTGAGCGGCTACAGAAAGACGGAGTGGACACCTCGGGCATCAAAATCCTCGACGACTTCACCACCGGAGTGGCCTTTGTGACCTATTTCAGCGATGGTTCCCGGAAGTTCATCTACCACATTTCCCGGGCGGCTTCAGGGCAGATATTCCCCGAGGATGTACGGGAGGAGGATTTCGTAAAAGT
>APCU01000087.1 GCA_000347575.1 Candidatus Caldatribacterium saccharofermentans OP9-77CS
GGGGAAGCCCCTCGAAGAAGCTCTGGAGGAAGCAAAGAAAGCCGCACGCCTTGGCATGGAGTCCACGAAAGGAATGCTTGCCAAAAGGGGTCGTGCAAGTCGCCTTGGAGAGCGGAGCATCGGCCACATTGACCCTGGAGCTGCCTCGAGTTACTTCATTATTGAAGCGTGGTTTGAGCGCTTGAGGAAGGAGTAAGATGTGACCGGAAAAGAGGTACTCAAGAAACTCATCGTGCTGCTTCTTCTGGTCTTTGTCTTTTTCCTCTTCCAGCTGAGGAACCCCTATCTTTCTGCCTATTTCTCATCTCTCTATACCATTGAGCAAGCCACAATCACCCAGCGGATGCTGCCAACGGGAGAGTTTGAGGTTGAGGAGGAGATTGTCTACCGCATGCGCAAACCCTTTCGGGGGGTGTTTCGGGAAGTCCCCCCTTCCCGGTATGTGGAGATTGAGGACGTCAGGGTCTTGACCGAGGGGGTTTCGGCGGAGTACCTTGAATGGGAGTACCTCACGCCCAGGGGGTTTTCTGTCCGGGTGTGGCTGGTGCCCTTTGGCAGCGCTTTTCGCCTTGACCCGAGAACCTACCCCCGGGTGGTGCTCCGCGTTGCCTACAGGGCCCGGTACGTCTATGAAAACGGTCCCTCTATTGCCCAGGTTTTCCGTCAGTTCTGGGGGGAGTGGGATTCGTGGGCTTCAGGCGTTCGGAGCATCTTTGAGTTCCCTAAGAACGTGACGATTGAGCGGATCTACACCCATCCTGATCTTCAGGTCAGCCCGGGAAGGGAACCGTTTCGTTATCTTTGCCCGTCACCTTCCTCCCAGAGCCCTGGCCGAAGTTCGCTTTGTGGCACAACCCTTGTCTGGTCTTCCCTATGCCGCCTTAAATCCTTCTCTGACTCTTGAAGACATCGAGCGGGAGGAGGGTTTCTACCGGAGCGAGGTACGGAATGCCCTGCTTTTCTCTCTGGGGCTTTTTGGGATTTTCTGCGTTCTGCTCCTTCTCGTTTTCCTCCGCTTTGGGCGGGAACCTGAGGTTTCGTATGAGCGCCTTTACGAAGAGGAGCCACCTTATGATGATCCTCCCGATGTGGTCAACGCGATTGTGAAAAACTTCGGGTGGTCTGTGGACGACGATGGCATTGCTGCCGTGCTTTTACACCTGTACCATCTGGACCTTGTGGATTTCGCCGAGGAAGGGAAGGCCATTGTCCTGAAAGGTAGCGCCGTTCCCCAGAACCTCCCTCGGACCGAGAAGGCCCTTTTTGCGCTTCTCCAGCGCTTTTCCGAAAACGGAGTATTTCGCTTTGAGCGTCTCAAAGAGAAGCTCGAGCGGTCCCTGAAGGAGGCCAAAGGTTTCAACAGTGCTCTTTCGTCGTACCGGAAAGAGGTTGGCAGAGAGCTTGCCCGGCGAAAGTACCTCCGCACCACGGGGAATATCCTGGCGAAGGTCATCGCCGTGTTCATGGTGCTTGCCTCCTTCGGACCCCTGAGTGTGACTGACCAACCTGCTCTCGCTCACCTTTTGCCCTTCTTTACCGTTCTTTCAGGAATGTTCTTCTTCACCGGGGCCGGGGTTCTTTTGACCCGCCGGGACCGCTTCGGGAGCTGGAGCACGGAGGGTCGCCTTTACTACCTCCGCTGGAAAGCTTTTGCCCGCTTTCTCAACGATTACTCCCTTATAGCGGAGCATCCACCTGAGTCTGTTGTCCTCTGGGAGAAGTACCTCATTTACGCTACGGCTCTGGGTATAGGGGAGAAGGTCCTGCAGCACCTCCGCAAGCTCGTTCCCCAGGAGGTGTGGGAACGGGAAAGCTCTCACCACGTCTTCTATGGGCCTTTCGTGTTCTTGCCAGGGAGAAATTTCCGGAAACTTGCAACCACGGCCTCAACGACTGTGGCTCAGGCCTCTTCGGGGAAGGGTGGAGGGTTCGGCGGAGGATTTGGGGGCGGGGCCGGAGGTTTTGGTGGTGGTTCTGGAGGAGGCCGGGGCGGGGCGTTTTAGCAGAGTGGGAGAGCGCAAGGAACGGTAGTCTCCCTCAATTTATTGAGGGGAGGACGTCACAGTTCCCATCGGAGTTATTGACCATGAAGTGAAAGGTCCGTTTTTTTGCCAGCTTCGATATGACGCTGGGGGTGTTAAGGGCCTTTCGAGAGCTCGGGTTTTGGTTCCCGCCGGGTTACGTATACGGAGGTCTTGTGGTTGTCCTTATCCCGTGGGGTAGTGATGGAGGAAGAGTGACATAGTGAATAAAGGGGTTAGAAGGATATGTTGCGGGGAATCCCCGAAAGCGAATTTCAGGAACGTATCCGGAGAATCCAGGAAAAGCTCGAGGAGCACAACTTCGATGCGTACCTCGTGCACTCGAACGAAGCCGACCAGGGGAACGTCCGTTACCTCAGCGACTACTGGCCCCTCTTTGAGAGTGCCGGGGTCATCATCCCCAGAGAGGGCGAACCGATTCTCCTTGTGGGCCCTGAGTCCGAGACCTTTGCCAGGGAACGGAGCAAAATCCGGAAGGTCCGCAAACTCCTCGAGTACCGGGAACCGGCCGACCCGGAGTACCCGGAGATTGCCGTCTCCACCTTCCGGGACATCTTCGACGAGGTTTCGGGCGGTAAGGGAGTGCGGCGCCTGGCCCTGGGAGACTACACCATCCTCCCCATGCCGGTTGTCGAAGGGATAAAAGAGGCCCTGGGAGAAAAAGGTGAGATCGTCCGTGCGGAGTGGATAATCGCTGAGCTTCGGTCCGTGAAGTCGGCGAACGAAATTGCCCTCCTCCGGGAAGCCCACCGTATCAGCGAGCTCGTCCTTGAAGACGTCCTCCACCGCATCAGGCCCGGTATGACCGAGCGGGAGGTTCTGGGGGTGGTGTACGAGTCCATGTACCGCCATGGGGCAGAATGTGAGGCCTTCCCGAACTATGTCTTCGGGGGGAAGAAAACCCGGAATGCCATTGGACGTGCAACCGATGAACCCCTGAGAGAAGGAGAACTCATTCAGCTCTGCATCGGTGCCCGTTTTGGGGGGTATGCCTCCTCTGTGGGGCGGCCCATCATTTTCGGGAAGATGCCAGAGGAGATACGCAAAAGGGTCCAGTTCGGCCTGGATGCCCACCGGAAGACCCTGGAGTGGATTCGGGAAGGGGTCATTGCCGGGGAGGTGGCGGTGAAGTTCTACGAGTACTTCGTGGAACACGGATATGCGGCCAACTACCTCTACGGTCCCTGCCACGGAACGGGAATCATCGAGGTTGAGAAACCATGGATGGAGAAGACCTCCAGCTACCCCCTGCAGGAGAACATGACCTTCATGGCCGATACTTTCTTCACCTCGGAGGAATACGGCTTCCGCTGGGAAGACGGTTTCCGGGTGGCAAAGGACGGGGTCGAACTCTTCTCAAGTGCACACTGGGAGATTCTCGAACTGTAGGAGATGGTAAAAGCATGGAGCTTGCTGAAATGTTGCCCTCTCGGATTAAAAAGGCCTTGGATGGGGCGGCCTCTTTTTGGAAACTCGGTAGTACCTCAGGAATGTGGGCCCCGGAGGGCCTTAGAATCTCCAAGACTTGAGAAGGCAATTGCCATTCCCTGATCCCCCCTATAGGGAGGTCAGCGGTGATGGAGTTTTCCGAGGGTGTCTTCCTGTACCTGGTCTTGAGATCGGTTTCGTGAGGTATGGAGAGCAATCGGACTCCGTGGGTTTGCGGAAGTTGAGATGGAAAACTCCATGCTGAGGACACACCGAGCAAGCTGCTATGAGCAACCGGGATGGAGATGTTAGCTGGTTTGCTTTTCTTGCGGCACTCCACGAGGTCGGGTATGACTACGTGGTGAGCATTGAGCACGAGGACCGGAGCTTCGAGAAGGACACCGAGAGCAAACTCCGGGGGATTCTTCTCGCGAAGAACTTGAACCCTATATCGTGTGAAAAAAGGGCGGTAGCTACCGCCCTTTTTCGTCATTCTTTCTCAAACTGGTCTTTGCTTGCTCCACACACCGGGCACACCCAGTCGGGCGGCAGGGCCTCAAAAGGTGTCCCCGGTTCAATCCCCGCGTCCGGATCCCCCTTGGCCGGGTCGTACACGTATCCACAGATGCGGCAAATGTAGCGGTCCATCGTTCTCCCCCCTTCAAGGGTTTTTCTTTCCTAACCAGGAAAACGCGCTGAAATTCCTCTTCACCCGAAAACCGTATCAAGACCCATCATGACGACAAAGCCCACAAGGAGTGCATATGTGGAGTAGCGGGCCGAGGGACCATGGTGGGTCTCGGGGATGATTTCATCTCCAATCACAAAGAGCATTGCCCCTGCGGCAAAGGCAAGGCCAAAGGGCAGAAAAGCATGCATGATTGAGACAAGCCCCACACCCAGTATCCCTCCCAGGGGTTCCACAAGTCCGGTGAGAAGGGCATAAAGGAAGGACTTTTCTCGGCTGTATCCTGCCCCAAGAAGAGACACTGCCACTGCAAGACCTTCGGGGATGTTCTGGAGCCCGATGGCTACGGCCACCGTGATGCCGTCAGCGATGTTCTTGCTCCCAAAGCTCACCCCCACAGCGAGGCCCTCGGGGAAGTTGTGCAGCGTAATGGCGAGAACAAAAAGCCAGATTTTCCGGAGTTTCGATGCCGGACCTTCCTTTCCCTTTTCGAAGTGCTCATGGGGGACGATGCGATCAAGAAGGTCTAAGAGTGCAGCTCCGGAAAGCACCCCTGCAACGGTCACCCATGTTCCACCCTGTTCAATAGCAGGAACAAGGAGACTGAAGGCGGTAGCGGCGAGCATGACCCCGGCGGCAAAGCCGAGGAGCTCGTCCTTCAGGCGGTGGGAGAGGGCATGAAGCGAGGGAAAAAGGACGGGTATAGCTCCAAGACCCGTCGCAAGGCCTGCCAGAGTACTCGCTATGATTCCCCAAAAGAGATGNTTCATGGCCCAATTTTGCCAGAGAAATGAGAAGATGGCAAGGGTTCAGCGGGCCAGGGTTCGGAAAAAGGCAATGCTTCCAGCACCTAAGGCCCCGTAATAGGTGAGAAGGCGCCAGAAGAACACAAGAAGGCTCACCTTTCCGCCTTCAAGGAAAGGCTTAAAGAGCGAGGCAAAGGAGAGCTCGGCTACACCGCTTGCTCCGGGAACCGGGGTGAAACGAAGGGCGAAAAAGAGGGGAACCTGGAGGTGAATAGTTGAAGGCCAGGAAAGACGGGTTTCAGCAAGGGCCAGGAGAATGAAGTAGGTCGTACCGAAAAGACAGAGAAAGTGCAGGCAGTACATGGAGATGTTCCATCCAAGGTAGTGGGGGTTGCGGAGGAAAATGAGGAGTTTCTCCCGGAGGTCGAGGAGGAAGTTGCTGACGAGAGTGGGGATTTCCTGTCCGGTGGGGGCGAGGCGAGGAAAACGAGAGGCCAGAAAGGTACCGACTTTGCCGGAGAGCGCCACAAGAGGTGCAGGGAACTTGAGAAAGGCTGCCAGGATGCCGATGAGGATGGCGTAGAGCCCGAGAAGATACGAGGTAATTTGGAAGATCCGGGAAGGAATGGGCTCTTTCTGGAGGAGGGAGAACAACAGGAACAGAACCACAAGGCTCAGTGAGTACAGTGCTCCTCCCACAAGGGTCAGCGAAGTTGCTTCCCCGAGGGAAAGCCTGGATTTTGTGAGGACGTAAATCTCGGCGACGTTTCCCCCTGTGTTGGCAGGGGTGATACCGCTTAAGAAGTACCCGGAAAGAACCACGGTGAGGCCATCCCGAAAGCGAATGCGCTTTCTCCAGATGCGGGCCGTCACCGTCACCCGCAGGGCGTCACAGGACCACCCGCAGATAAGGAGGAGTACGGCCAGAAGGAGGTACTGGGGAGCAGGAACAGCAAAGACCACCCGTCCTTCCCGGCGGAAAAGGGAAAGCACGATGAGCACCAGCACTCCTGCACTCCCACCCACTCCCACAAGGAACTGCCTGAGAATCTTTCGGGGGTTGAGGGTATGTTCGATTCCGCGCACAACCCCATTATAACAGAAGTTTTGAGCTTCGGCAGGATTCAGAGGGCCTTTACCCTGGAGAGTCCCGCTTTATGGGCAAAAAGCAAGCTCAAAAGGCACACAATCGTACTTTCTGCTCCCCGATTCTCGTTGAGCCCAGAAGGTGTGAGTCCATCAGCACAGGAACCTGTTGCTTCATCGTAGAGGCTCAGATGATGGACGTTTCTTCCCAGAAACCACTCTAAAGACAGCAGGGCTCGTCTTCGATTCCTCTCCGGGTCGTAGAATTTCGAGGCCCTGAGGGAGGCGACGAGCATCCAGAAGGCCTCAATGGGCTGCTGGTCAAAAAGCGCCCGTTTCCCTCCCTTCCGGTACCACCCCCTGTTCCCGATGGGGACGAACATGCCGTCCATAAAGACCTGAGAAGAAAGGAATTCAAAGCTTTCTCTGGCTGCTTTGAAAACCCCCGGTCTTCAGTGAACTCATAGGCGGTGAAAAGGGCCAGGGGAAGCAGGGCATTACCCCAGGTGAGAACTTCATCGAACCACCTCCACAGGGGGTCAGAATGCTCCCTGTAGTGCCTGAGAATCTTCTCCCCAAAAATCGAGGCGCATTCAGTGATGGAGAGTTCTACCCCCGGGACTGCTCCTTCCGGGACAAGTTCACGCAGACCCTCAAGAAGAAAGCCTATCGGGCGAGGGTGGTGTAGGGAAAGAAGATGAGGGGCGAGTTTCTCAAGCATTCTCCGGGCAGGTTCTCTGAGCTCCCGGGGAAAGCAGGAAGAAGCGAAGAGGGCCGAAAGCGCCCAGAAAGCCCTTCCCTGGCAGTCCTCAGAACCCACCTCGTCAAGGGGTTTACAGTCAATGGCAAAGAAGTTATGGAAGAGCCCATCGGGTCTTTGAGCCCACTGGAGGAAGGACAGGTACCTTCTTGCGAGTTGCAGTACCCGGGGTTTGCCAAAGAGCTCAAAGTGGCGGATGGTCACAAGAAGGGCCCGGGCTACATCATCGGTGGTGTACCCATGGCGGGGGTCGGGAACACCGAAAACGGCATGCTGGTAGAGGCCAAAGTGGTCGGTGAGCGCCGCAAGGTAATCAAGGCGAAGAACAGGAGTCCTTTTTCGCGTCTTCAGAGAGAACATAGCCTTTCACTCCCTGAAGGATGCGACGCGAGCCTGGTAGAGAATGTGTTCGAAGAGTTTCACATATTCCCGACCTACCCGGTCCCAGGAATAGGCTGTCCCGGCGTTTTTTGCCCGGGCTTCAATGGTGTGCATTTTCTCGGGGTGCTCAAGGAGTTCTATGAGTGCTTCCTGGATGGCCGTGGCATTCCGGAAGGGAACAAGAATGCCTGTACCATCCTGGAGTGCTTCCCGAGCGGAGAGGTAGGGCGTGGAGATGACGATTTTTCCAAAGCGAAGGGCATAGGTGAGGGTACCGCTTGTGACCTGCTCGGGGTTGAGATAAGGCGTGAGGTAGATGTCCGTTGCGGTGAGATACTGAACGAGTTCTTCCTGGGAGAGATACCGGTTCACAAAGCACACGTGGTCTTCAAGACCCAGGTTGTGAACTTTCTCTTCCAGAAGGGCCCGGTAGGATTCTCCCCGTCTTTTTCGCTCTTGGGGATGGGTTTCTCCGAGGATGAGGTAGAGGACATTGGGGAAACGGTGAACAACTCCAGGCAGGGCTTCGATGGCGTATTCGATGCCCTTTCCCGGACTGAGGAGGCCAAAGGTGGAGAGAACAGTTCTCCCCGAAAGCCCAAGGAGACTCTTTGCCCTGTCTTTGTCTTCGGGGATGTGATGAGGCGCTCCATGGGGGATGTAGGAAATTTTGTGCGGTGGGAGACCATACACCTGTTCGAGAATGGGGATGGCCAGACGATTCATGCAAACGAAGGCGTCGACGTAGTGAGACATTTCCCGGATAATGGCGA
>APCU01000088.1 GCA_000347575.1 Candidatus Caldatribacterium saccharofermentans OP9-77CS
CTCCATGGGAGAGAGCAGAGAGCAGGTAAAGGAAGGCAACAAGGCCGTGGAGAGAGCCCGGATGGCCTTTGCAGCAATCCACAGAGCCAACGAGGTGGTGACGGAAGAGGCAAAGCGCATCACCAGTTCCTTCCAGAAGGTGGAAGAGGCTACCCGGAGCATCGCCCAGCTCTCTGAGGAGGTCACGGTCATCTCCCGGGAGAACGAGGAGCGGACAAGAAACGTCATCCGCATGGCCGAAGAGGTCCACGAGAGCCTGAGCCACGTGGCCTCCATTTCTGAGGAGAATGCCGCTAGTGCAGAGGAGGTTGCCGCTTCCTCTGAGGAGCAGAATGCGGCGCTCCAGGAAATGGACTCCACCATCACCGAAACGGCAAAGCTTGCCCAAAAGCTCGAGGAAGACCTTGCCCAGTTCAAAATCTGAACCCCGGTCGTTTCAGGCCTACGCCCGGTGGGCGGAAAGGAGGGGTGCACTTGCAGCGGCCCTGGCGCTTTCCATGGCCCTGGGTGCCTCCCTCCTTTTCCTCTTTCTCTTCTCCTTCTCCACTACAGAAGCAGTGACCAGCATCGTCACCGAGAACGCCAGAAACGTTCGGGAAACGGTCGAGAGAATCTTCCACAAGTACGCCCCGGCCTTCCGGGAGTTCATGCTCTCCCTGAGGAGCAACCCCACAAACCTCGAGGGGAAAATCGCGGCACTCTCCGTGCTTCCCGAAATTGCAGCCGTACACTACTACCTGGTGAGTTCCGAAGGCATCATCCACCGTACGAACTATCCCGATGACCTGGGCCTCAACCTCGGGGCTTTTCCGAAATTCTGGAACGCCCTCAACGAGGAACTTGCGAAAAAGGGCGTCGCCCTTCACCCCTTTGCCTTAGAGACCCGCACAGGACGCATCCGGATGTACCTCTACACCCGTCTCCCGGAAGGGGATATTCTGGAACTTGGCTTCACGCTTCGCCCCGAAATCCTCGAACCCTTCGTTACAGGCCTTCTGGCCTTTCAACGGTTACCTTTTGTGGAATCCGTGGGGCTGTACTCTCCCCATTTCCACCCCGTAGCTTCCGCCTTTCCCGCCCTCCCCGAGTACCTCAAAAATCGCATCGCCACCGCATCGCAAAGGCAGGCTTTTGGTCTTTTCAGAAGAACCACAGTTCGTCGCCTTGCTGTGCCGCTTCTGAGCGGGGCCAGCACAACACTCCTTGTCACCGTTACCTTCAACTTCCTCCCCTTAGCTCTTTTCCTTGGTCCTCTTTCCCTCGGAGGTGTAAGCTTTCTCATCTACCTCAAAAAACAGCACCACCGGTGCTTTGCTGCACTCGCAAAAGACCTGGAGACCACAATGCTCTACCTCGAGGAGGAAAGGGGAGAAAGTTTACCCGCTCTGCGGTTTTCCGAAACCCAGGCTATCGCCTCAGCCCTCAGGACGTTCCGGAAGGAAACAGAAGAAGCCTTCGCCACCTTTGCCAGAAAACTCGCCTTGATCGCCGAAGGGCATGACCCCCAGACCGCGCGACACATGCAGCGGGTGGCAGAGGTTGTGAGAATCCTCGTCGAGGAACTCGGCCTCCGCAATCCTGACATCGTCCGATACGCCGGGCTCCATGATATTGGCAAACTCTTCATCCCCCGGGAGATTCTCGAAAAAGAGGGACCACTCACCGACACAGAGTGGGAAGTGGTGAAACTCCATACCCTCCTTGCCAGGGAACTCTTCGACCATCCCCGTCTTGTCGTGGCCCGGAACATTGCCCTGTACCACCACGAGAATTTCGACGGTACTGGATACCCCGAAGGCCTCAGGGGAGAAGAGATTCCCCTTGAAGCACAGATCCTCAAAATTGCCGACGTCTACGATGCCCTGCGGGATGAGCGTCCATACCGGAGGGCTTTCTCCCACGAGGAGGCGCTGCGCATTATCACGAAAGGGGATGGACGGGTGAAGCCGGAACACTTCCACCCTCGGGTACTCTCGGCCTTCCTCAGGCGGGCGGAGGACATTCGCAGGCTCTACGAAGAGTAGTCCCCGAAAAGTATAATAGGAGGAAAACGAAAAGGGAGAAGAGACGATGCAGGAGTTCCTCCAGGCCGCACGGGGCATTCTCACCATTCTTATCCTTCTCGGTGTAGGGTACGCTCTAGCCCGTTTCCAGTGGGTCAGAAAAGAGGAATCGGAATTCCTGGCCCGTTTCGTGGTTTACATTACCCTTCCACCGTACATGGTCGTGAACATTACCACAAGCTTCACCAGGACAAGCCTTCTGCACCTTGGGAAAGGTCTTCCCGTACCGTTCTTCTCCATGCTTTCCTCGTACCTCTGTGCCGTCCTTTTAGGATACCTCCTTCGCCTTCCCGCGAAACGTCGGGGAATTTTCGTTGTGGCCTTCTCCCTCTCAAACACCATCTTCGTCGGGCTCCCGGTGTGCCAGGCCCTCTTTGGCGAGCGCGCCACACCCTTTGTCCTCCTCTACTACATGGTGAACACCACGCTCTTCTGGACCTTAGGAGCCTTTGGCATCGCGTCCTCGGAAAACCCGAGGCAGGGGTTTTCTTTCGCCGAAACCCTCCGGAGAATTCTGAACCCGCCCTTTCTGGCCTTCTTCCTCGGGGTNGNNCTGGTGCTNNTTGGACTNNCCCTTCCTCCGCTTCTTACCGAAACGGCAAGGCTCTTGGGAAACCTTACCACGCCCCTGTCGCTACTTTGCGTGGGCACCACTATCGACACGAAATACCTGCGGCTCACGAGGGACCTTGTGCTTGTGCTCCTTGGTCGATTCCTCATCTCNCCCCTCCTTGTTCTTGCCGCCGCTGCTTTCTTCCCTCTCCCTGAACTCATGAAGGAAGTCTTCATCATCATGTCGGCCATGCCGGTGATGATGCAGTCCTCGCTCCTTGCCCGGGTGTACAGCGCCGACTACGAATATGCCACGGGAATGATTGCCGCAACCACCGCACTGAGCATTCTGGTGATTCCCCTCCTCAAAGTGGGTATCCAGTACCTGTAGAACCTGTGGTATAATCGCAGGGACTATGAAGAGCGTTGAACTTCTGCTCCTTGCCTTCGGACTGGGGCTTGATGCGTTCTCCGTTGCCGTGGCCTTCGGGATGTGCCAGAAAACATGTCCTGTGGGGGCGAGGCTGAGGCTTTCGCTCTCTTTTGGCGCCTTCCAGTTCCTTATGCCTCTTCTGGGATTCCTGGCAGGAGAACGGGTGGCAAACATCATTGCCTCTTTCGATCACTTCGTTGTCCTTGGAATCCTCTCCTTCGTAGGAGTGAAGATGCTGGTGGAAGGCCTCAGGAGGGATGACACTAGACCCTTCCCCGACCTGAGCCGGGGCTGGCCGCTTCTCTTCGCTTCTTTAGCCACAAGCATCGATGCCTTGGCTGTGGGATTTTCCTTTGCCCTGCTCCAGAAAGGGGTGCTCCTTGAGGCCCTGGTCATCGGCATTTTTGCCTTCTCTATGACGTACCTTGGGGTGTCCTTCGGGCACAGAGTGCAGGAAAAGGCTATATTCTCTCGGCCCGAGGCTTTTGGGGGAATAGTGCTCATCCTCATCGGGTTGAAGATTTTCCTTGAACACCTGTAGAGAGAAGGGGGAACCTTGCGAAAACAGTGCGTTTTTGGGCCGATTCTCTCCCGGAGGCTTGGGAGTTCTCTTGGGGTGAACCTTGTCCCCTACAAAACCTGCAACCTCGATTGCGTGTACTGCGAGTGCGGAGCTACGCTCAATCTCTCTATAGAACGGAGAGAGTACCTCCCCACCATGGCAGTGATTGATGCGCTTCAGGAAGCAGCTTTACGGCTTCGAGGGTATCCTCCATTCTGCGTGACCTTCGCCGGGTGGGGAGAACCAACACTCCACGCTCAGTTTGGCCGTATCGCTGA
This sequence comes from Candidatus Caldatribacterium saccharofermentans OP9-77CS, assembly GCA_000347575.1. Taxonomy (GTDB): domain Bacteria; phylum Atribacterota; class Atribacteria; order Atribacterales; family Caldatribacteriaceae; genus Caldatribacterium; species Caldatribacterium saccharofermentans. The sequence goes on from APCU01000088.1 coordinate 3,889, forward strand.
AGCGGCACGGCGGATCTTCCCAAAAGAACACCTGGTCCTCATCACTAACGGGACGCTTTTTGCCCGCTTTCGGGAACTCCTTGAGGAAATCCAGGTATTCGACCTCATCATCCCGTCCCTTGATGCCGGAACCGAAGCGGTTTTCCAGCGCATCAACCGCCCCCATCCCTCCCTGAGCTTTGCTGAGCACCTGGAAAGCCTGGCGCTTCTGCGGCAACGTTTTGCGAAAGACATCTGGCTTGAGGTGTTCATCGTTGAGGGCCTCAATGACGCCCCCGAAGAGCTTTTGGCCCTCAGGACACACCTTGCCCACCTTCGCCCAAACCGGATTCACCTCAATACCCTCGACCGGCGACCGACATGTACCTGGGTTCAGGCCCCGTCACGGGAACGTCTTGAAGCCATCGCTCACTTTCTCGGGGGAGAAGTCATTCCCTCTTTCCATGTGGCGAGGATTTCTCCGCAAGCCACAGGTCACGAGCTCTCCGGAGAGCAGCAATGTGCCCCTCGTGAGTGCCACAGCACCCCCCGATGAGCCGCACGTTGAGCTCGAAGAACCGGGGGGCAAGGGTGAAAAAATCCTCGGGGGTTTCGTTGTACACAACAGTTCCCTGGTCCACCCGGGGAACACCGGCGTTGGGCTTGGCAGAAAAAGGACCGGGATGCTCTCTGGCGTACGCCTCAAAAATCCTCAGCGCTTCCCGAATACCGGTGCCGCAGTTTGCCCCCAGGATGACGTGAGGTTTTTCCCGGAAAGCCTGTGCCACTCTGGCAGGAGTTTCCCCCATAAGAGTTACCATGCCTTCTCCCCGGGGCTCGAAGGTAAAGCTCACGATGGCCTCGCCACCCACCTCTTCCACTGCTTCAAGGGCGAGCAGCGCCTCGCGAAGAGAGCTGAAAGTCTCCAGATGGAAAAGGCGTACCCCAATCCCAGCAAAAACCCGCACCACCTCCCGGAAGGCCTCGAGGGCGTCTTCTTCCTTGAGGTCACCGAAGGGCTCGAGGAATTCTCCCAGAGGACCAATGGAGGCAGCAAGAAGGGTTCCAGAGTGACACGCCTGCCAGGCAATGGCTACCGCGCTCTCGAGAATTTCCTTAAAGCGCCCTGCAAGGCCATGACGCCCAAGGCGGAAACGATTCCCCCCGAAAGTATTGGTCTGAATGACATCGGACCCACTGTCCACGTAGCTTCTGTGCACCAGAAGAACCTCCTCAGGGTGCGACAGATTCCACTCCTCGGGAGGATGCCCCGGAGGAAGCCCAAGTTGCTGGAGTCTTGTGCCCATGGCACCGTCAAACACGAGAACCCGCTCCTTAAGAAGGTCGCAGAGCATTGCCTCTCCTCCTTTCTGGGGGATTATATCAGAAATGTTCCACGTGGAACATTGCTTCCTGTGGTATTATCCTGAGGAAGGAGAAAGGAGGAAAGCTTATGGAACGTCTTGGGTTCATTCAGGCCGGATTTGGGCTTTTCGGGGAAGGATGGGCGGATCTGCTCCTCCGAAGCGAAGGTGTGGAGCTTCGAGCTGTCGTTGACCCCTCAGAGGAGGCCCGAGAACGCTTTGCAAAACGCTTCGGAGACCGGGGGATTCCCTGTTTCCCCACCCTTTCGGAAGCCCTGAAAAACATCCAGGCCCAGGCAGTGCTCATCGTAGCACCTAACAGAGCACATCGGGAGATTGCCGAGGAAGCCTTAGAAGCAGGACTGCATGTCCTTTCGGAAAAGCCCCTGGCCGATACCTGGAAAAACGCCCTGGGAATTTACAACGCCTGGAAACGGTCGAAGAAGCTGGTATACGCAGTGAGCCAGAACTACCGTTTCCGCCCCGAGATTCAGGCACTCAAGAAAGCCGTTGCCGAGGGTGCGTGTGGGAACATCGAATACGGGACGTATGAATTCCACGAAGAATGGCGGCTTGGAGGATGGAGGACTTCCATGGATTATCCCCTTCTTGAGGATATGAGTATTCACCACTTTGACATCCTCCGCTTCGTTCTGGGGAAAGAGGCCCTTGCCGTTCGCATGACGAGCTCTAACCCTTCCTGGAGTCCCTTTAAAAGCGGCGCGGTGGCTTCAGGAGAACTGCACTTTGCCCAGGAGGTACTCGTGCAGTACTTCGGAAGCTGGGTGAGCCGAGGCCACAGAACGAGCTGGAACGGCACCATTCGCCTTTTTGGAGAACATGGAACCCTCTCTCTCGAGGATGACCGGCTCTTTGTGACCGGAAAGGACGGCAAACGTGAGGAAATTATCTTCCCCCGCTACGAGACCGACGGGCGGGTTTTTGTGCTCCGGGAGTTCGTGAAAGCCGTTCTCGAGGGTGAGGAACCTTCCACCTCCTTGAGCGACAACATCAAAACCTTTGCCCTGACCTGTGCCGCGGTGGAATCGGCACAGAGGAGAGAAGAGGTTGCCCTTCGGTACTACCTTGGAGAACTTGAGCCTTAAGGGAACACCTTTCGGGCGAAAATCATGTAGGTGGTGTGAGCCACCATCCGGTCAAGGGGTCGAAAGGTCAGGGGGTTCGTCTTGTACTCCCGGAAGAGGCTCTCCCACACGCTGATGCCGACAAAGGGAAGCGAGCGCAACCCCCGTAGCACCTCCATCACCTGCGAGGCCGTGGGAGAAACAATGGCAATTCTCCCCCCGCCTCGCAGAGCTTCCCAGCATTGTCTGAGGTACTTCCAGGGTTCAGGAACATCAAGGAAAAGGGCATCCACCTCGTGCTCTTCAAAAGCCCTCCTCGATATCCTGGAGGCGAATCACCACACGGTCCAGAAGCCCCCACTCCTCGAGGTTTCGCTTAGCCACCACGATGAACTCTTCCCGCCGCTCATAAGCATAGACCTTCCCCTCCTCTCCCACAAGCCGGGCCAGCGCCCCACACATGGCGCCACTGCCAAGCCCCACATCAATCACCCGATCCTTTTCTTTTACGTCGAGCATGAGGAGAATATACCCGAGGTCTTTGGGGTACACAATCTGGGTCTTCCGGCGCATGTGGAAAATGTTCTCCACCACTCCGGGCTGGAGGAGAAAGGCCCTTTTTCCACCTGTTGTGAGGATGTACTCCCCAAACTCTCGCCCAGGGAGCTCTCCAAGGTCGATATTTCCAAGGTGGGTTCCCAGGGACTTCCCTTGCTCCACCCGCACGAGGTAATCCCGACCATCCTCAAGGAGGATATAGACACGATCGCCTTCGCGAATGGGCATATTTTGCCTCCTTTTTGTGACATCTATTATAAACCATGCACCGTGTGTTCTTTCTGTGGATAACTTGTGGATTTCTCCGCTCTTTGGAGTATACTCTTTCTGGAAAAAAACTCGATCACCACTTTATCCACAGAAAAAGCGAGGGAAATGTGTGTTTCCCAAGCGTATACAGCAAAAATGTTTGAGCGATGTTTTAGAAAAATGAGCGGATGGAGTTGTGGATAACCTGTGGACAAGTTGAAAAATGTCCTCCGTGAGGGGAGAGCACTCCTCGGTGTTTCGCTTTCTGAAGAACAGGAAGAACGGATGCTTCTTTTCGTCCATCTCCTCAACGAAGCCAATCACTTCCTCAACCTCACCGGTTTCAGAACCGAGGAGGATATCCTCGTTGAGGGGGTTCTCGATAGCCTCACAGCTTTTACTTTAGAGGACCTGGTTTTTGTGGGGAAGAGTCTCCTTGATGGTGGGGACAGGAGGTGGCATTCCGGGGATTCCCCTGAAAATCGCCTGTCCTTCGCTCAAACTCACCCTGATTGAGGCCACGGCAAAGAAGTGCCACTTTCTCGAAACTACGCTCCGTGCGCTTGGCCTTGAAGACGTGGACGTTTTCTGTGAGCGAGCCGAAACCCTGGCGCATCACCCATCCCTCCGTGAACGGTTCGACCTTGTCACTGCCCGGGCCCTGGGGAGTCTTCGGGAAATCCTGGAGCTCACCACCCCTTTCCTCCGCTGCGGGGGCTTGG
>APCU01000089.1 GCA_000347575.1 Candidatus Caldatribacterium saccharofermentans OP9-77CS
GCGTGCCCGGAGGCGGGGCTTCCCGTTGTGGACGTGAAGGCTACCGTCCCCGGCGGTTATCTCCTCCTCATCCAAAACAACCAGCCTTGTCCTGTTGCCACCTTTAAGCTTGTGTTCAAAGTGGAGGTTGCCGAGGTTAAAGCCCTCACATTGAACGGGCCAGCAGTGCTCTCTGTGGAGGGCTCGGGTAGGGTGTGGACGATCAAGCTCGCTGGTGCTGGGCTTCCTCCCAGCCCGAAAGCCTTCCTTATTGTGGGTGTGAAAGGTGTGACCCCGCCCGTGGAGGCCAAGTGTGAGGAGCTGGTGCGTTACGTGTTCCCCTATCCGCCCTTCTGTCCGTAAGGGGAACGGAACTTTTTTGGTTAAAGGAGGGAATGGATGAAGAAAGTACTGGTGTTCGGTCTTTTGGTAGGTTTGGTCTTGGGGGCTTTCGCCCGCCAGGGGGCTTGGGTGGACGAGGTCATTCTCACCCAGGAGCCCAGCACGGGCGCAGCCATCGAAAAACTTTTGGCTGGAGAAATAGACGTTTACGCCTTCTCCATTAGTGACCGCGCGTTGTTCGCCAAGGTGGCGGCAAGCCCAGAGCTCAAGTACTGGCTTTCCTACGGGTCGTTCAACGATTTCACCATGAACCACAGCTCGGATAACCCCTTCTTCAAGGATGGCCGGCTGAACCCGTTCGGAGTTCCCGCCATCCGCGAGGCCATGCACTGGATCATCGATCGCTATTACATCGCCAACGAAATTATGGGTGGCTTGGCCACACCCAAATTCTGCTATCTCAACCCCGAGTTCCCCGACGGGAAGGTGCGCTACCCTGATCTCATGGAGGCCCTGGAGGACTACTACAGCTACGATTTCGAGAAGGGGAAGGCCATCATCGAGGAGGAGATGAAGAAGCTCGGGGCCGAGCTTGTGGATGGCAAGTGGTACTACAACGGCCAGCCTGTAGAACTCAAGATCCTCATCCGTATCGAGGACGAGCGAAAGCTCATCGGCGACTACATTTGCGACCAGTTGGAGAAGGTTGGGTTCACCGTGGTCCGCCAGTACGGGATCAGCCGCGAGCTCTCCCCGATCTGGATCGGAAGTGATCCCACTGAGGGCCTTTGGAACGGGTACACGGGCGGTTGGGTGACCACTGCGGTATCCCGCGACCAGGGCACGGGCTTCAACCAGTTCTACACCACCCGGATTCTCCCGTGGCCTCTTTTCCAGGCCCTGAAGACGGCGGAGACCATGCCGGAGTTGGACATCGTAGCCGACCGGCTCTACCGCCGCGACTACAACTCCATGGAGGAGCGCCGGGTCCTCTTCGAGCAGGCCCTGTGGCTCTCCAATAAGTACGCCAACATCATTTGGCTCGTGGACCGGAAGGGATTCACCCCGGCCCGCAAGAACGTGAAGGTTGCGGCGGACCTGGCAGCCGGCGTGTACGGTTCCCAAGCCTGGGGGCACACAATCCACTTCGTGGACGAGGAGGGCCAGCCCATCGTGGGCGGCACCATGAGGATCGCCACCTCCACCCTTCTCATTGAGCCTTGGAACCCCATCGCTGGTTCGAACTGGGTCTACGACATGTTCCCCATTCGGGCCACGGGTGAGAATGCTTACTTGGTGGACACCCGGGACGGCCTTATCTGGCCGCTGCACTTCGAGCGGGCCGAGGTTTACGTCCTTAAGGGCCTTCCCGTCGCCAAGAACGAGGGCCACGACTGGTGCACCCTCACCTTTGTGGACGAGATCAAAGTGCCGGAGGACGCTTGGGTGGACTGGGATCCGGTGGCGCAGCGGTTCATCACTGTAGGCGAGAAGTTCCCCGAGGGCCTCACGGCCAAGCGCAAGAGCGTCGTCTACTACCCCGAGAGCCTGTACGACGTGCCGCTCCACGACGGAAGCAAGATCTCCATCGCTGACTTCATTCTGGGGATGATCCTTACCTTCGACCGGGGCAAGCCCGAGAGCCCCATCTTCGATGAGGCCGAGGTGAGCGCCCTCGAGTCCTTCCTCAAGTCGTTCCGCGGCGTGCGCATCGTTTCCGAAAAACCGCTCATCATCGAGACCTACTCCGACGTGTACACCCTCGATGCTGAACTTTCCGTGAGCACCTGGTTCCCGTATTACGACCAGGGGCCGGGGTTCTGGCACGTCTTGGCCCTGGGGATCATGGCTGAGGCCAACAAGGAGCTCGCGTTCTCCGAGGACAAGTCCGACCTCCTTGGTGTGGAGTGGACGGACTATACCAAGGGGCCGAGCCTTGAGATCCTTGCCAAGTACCTGGACGAGGCTCTTGCTACTGGATACATCCCCTACGAGCCCACCTTGGGGAAGTACCTGACCAAGGAAGAGGCCATTGCCCGCTACCAGAACCTCAAGGCTTGGTACGAGGCCAAGGGCCACTTCTGGGTCGCCAGCGGTCCGTTCTACCTCGAGGCCGTGTACCCCACGGAGAAGGTGATCGTGCTCAAGCGGTTCGAGCAGTATCCGTTCGAGCTCGACAAGTTCCTCTTCCTCGCCCTGTAGGGTAGGACGGAAAGTTAGGTAAGCGGTCGGGGGATCGCCTGGAGGTTGCAATCTGGGCGATCCCCTTTTATATTCCCGCTTGCCAGCTTTTGCGGGATGAGGAGCGCCGATGCGGGACTTTTTGCGTGTAGCTCGCTATAGCCTAGTGAAGGCGATACTTTTGGGTTTCGCTGTGGTAGTGGCTGTGTTCATCACCATTCTCATTGTGAACATGGGGGGGCGGCTGGACGACATTCGCAAGCAGGAAATCTTGAACCAGGTAGCTCTCCAAGTGACTGCGAACCCAGCCTACCAGGAACTTCCGCCCTCGGAAGTCCGTCGGATAATCGAGGAGAAGGCCCAGCTGGAGTACCGGCGGCTTGGTTTGGACAAGCCTTTCCTTGTGCGCACCGCGGCTTACCTTAAGAATGCCATTACCCTGAACCTCGGAAGATCCGAGAACCTTCTGAGCGACACGATGTCCCGGGAAGTGCGGCGGATTATCATTGAGCGTCTTCCGTCCACTCTTATTCTTTTCGGCACCTCAAGCATTCTTTTGTTCTTCACCGCTGTGTTTCTTGCTTTGGCCCTTTCCCGGCATTACGGGAGCTGGTTTGACCGGCTGGTGGTCTCCCTCGCGCCTACTTCCACCGCTCCGGGCTGGTTTTACGGGATCTTTCTGATCCTCATCTTCGCTGCAGTATTGCGAATTTTGCCGTTCGGGGGCATGGTGGACGCTCCTCCTCCCAAGGAGACAGGCGCTTATATCTTGAGCTTGCTCAAGCACATGATTCTCCCGGTGCTTTCCATGTTCGTTGGAGGACTGGCTTCTAGCGTGTACTCCTGGCGTACGTTCTTCCTCATTTACTCCAGCGAGGACTATGTGGAGCTCGCGAAGGCTAAGGGGCTGAGCGGTCGCACCATTGAGCGGCGCTACATTCTCCGGCCTACCCTGCCCCCCATCATCACCAGCTTCACCTTAATGGTCATCGGGATGTGGCTAGGAGCGATCATTCTGGAAAGCGTGTTCAATTGGCCGGGAATGGGCAGTCTCTACATCGCTGCGGTGAATTCGAATGACACGCCCACCGTGGTGGGGATCAACGTGATCTACGGATACCTCCTTGCAGGATCAGTGTTCTTCCTGGATTTCGTGTACGCACTGGTGGACCCGAGGGTGCGCATTGGAGCGGGCGAGAAGAAAGGGGTCTGAGGATGTGGCGAACACTCAAGGAAATCCGACGGTACCCTTCAGCGATTGTGGGTCTTTTTATTATCGGTGCCCTCATCATCTTGGCTATCTACACGGTCATTGCCATCCCTTATAGCCGGGCTATTGATCTTTGGCGGGCCGGGCCCGGCACGTGGGACGAGAATCCCCGCAATGCTTGGCCGGTGTGGCTGGACTTTTTCACCCCACAAAAGCTCCCGCGTACGATCATTGTGGATTTGGAACACGCGGAAGTCCGGGAAGAAGAGGTAAGCGAGGATCGTAAGAAAGTGGAGCTGGTCCTCCCCGTGAATTTTGGCTACGATGGTTTTCCTTCAGAGATTACGCTCTTCCTAAATACCGAGGGGATTGCTCCGGGAACCCGGGTTCGCTATTCGGCGGTGTGGGAGAACCCTTTGGGGCAGCGCGTAGAGATCGCGAAAAGACGCTCCATGCGGGGAAGCGAGATCTACTACATTTCCCAGGATCCCCAGCTTATTGCCACTCTGGGCGCACCCGGGGAATACGCGCTTTTCTCCGATGTGAATTTGCGAGTTGCCGCGGCTCAGCGAACTGTGCTTAAGGGTACCTATCGTCTGTATCTTCAAGCGGAGTTACCCAAAGAGGCGCGGTTCACAGGGCGACTTATTGTGTACGGTCGCATCCACGGCCTGGCGGGGACAGACCACCTACGTCGGGATCTGACCGTGGCCTTAATGTGGGGAGCACCTGTAGCTTTGGCTTTTGGTCTTTTGGCCGCGTTGGGGTCGGTTTTGTCTACGTTCGTCTTGGCCGGCGTGGGCTCATGGTTTGGGGGCTGGGTGGACAGCCTCTTCCAGCGCCTTACCGAAATCAACATGATTATCCCCATGCTCCCCATCCTCATCATGATCGGCCAGTTCTACAGCCGGAGCCTTTGGCTGATGCTGGGGGTGGTTATCCTTCTCAGCATCTTTAGCGCAGGAATGAAAACCTACCGCGCCATGTTTCTGCAAGCCAAAGAGGCCTCGTATATTGAGGCTGCCCGAGCTTATGGTGCAGGAAGCGGCCGCCTGATCTTCCGGTATCTTCTTCCCAAGATGGTTCCCGTAATCCTGCCCACTTTGATCATGGTCATCCCTAGNTACGTGTTTCTCGAGGCCGCGCTCTCGGTGATTGGACTGGGGGACCCCCTCCTTCCCACCTGGGGGAAAATTATCAGCGATGCCCGTACGGCCGATGCCTTGTATAAAGGCTACTACTATTGGGTCATTGAACCGGCGATTATGCTTATGCTTACAGGGTTTGGCTTTGCCATGGTGGGCTACGCCCTGGACCGAGTGTTCAACCCGAGGTTGAGGACGCTATGAGCGAACGAGCAGAGGAAGTGCGGACTTTGGCCATTGGCGTGGGGAAGGGCGCTAAGCAGACGGGCGGAGAACTCCTTCGTGTGCGTAACCTGTACCTCTATTTCCGTACGACCCGAGGCGTTGTGCAGGCCGTGGATAACGTATCGTTTACCCTGCGGGAGGGTTGTTCCGCCGCGGTGCTGGGAGAATCCGGATGTGGGAAAACCTCGTTGGCTCGGGCAATCCTGAGGCTTTTGCCCCGCAACGTGGCCCGCTATGAAGGCGAGATCATCTTAGATGGCGTGGACACCATGAAGCTTTCCGAGGAGGCTTTTCGGGAGCAAATCCGATGGCGGAAGCTTTCCATGGTCTCCCAGGCGGCCATGAACGCGCTGAACCCCGTCCTGCGGGTGGGCTTTCAAATTGCCGAACCCCTTCTCGTTCACGACCGGATGCCCAAAGAGAAAGCCTATGCTCGAGCCGAAGAGGCAGCGCGTTTGGTGGGATTACCCGTGGATTTCCTCCAGCGCTATCCATTCGAACTTTCCGGAGGGATGCGTCAACGGGCCATCATCGCCATGGCTTTAGTCACCAATCCCCGGTTGATAATTCTGGATGAGCCCACCTCCGCACTGGATGTATTGACTCAGGCCAACATCATGAACGCGCTCAAGCGCATCAAAAATGAGCTGGGGGTAAGCTTCATCCTCATTACCCACGATGTGGCCACCTCCAGCGATTTGGCCGACGAGGTGCTCATCATGTACGCCGGCCAGCTGGTGGAATATAGCCACGCGGAGACAGGCTACCGCCACCCCCTTCACCCCTACGCCCAGGGCCTTATGGCCAGTGTCCCCACCCTGCGTGAGGACAGGTCCTTGGAATTCATTCCTGGCCAGCCACCGAGCCTGCTGCGGCCGCCCACCGGCTGTCGCTTCAAGGACCGGTGTCCCAAGAGGTTTGCCAAATGCGAGGAGGAGCCCCCCGTATTTCGCGTGGGTGAGCGGGGAGAGCTGGTCAAGTGCTGGCTGTACGAGCAAACGGGAGAAAGATATGAATGACGGAGTCCTTCTGTCGGTGAGGGAACTTTGCACTTGGTATGAGCTCAAGAAATGGGGTTTTTTCCTACGCCGGCTATGTGCGGGCCTTGGAGAACGTGTCTTTCGATCTCCACCAGGGGGAGGCCCTTACTGTGGTGGGAGAGAGCGGATCAGGCAAGACCACCCTATTGAAAACCATCTTAGGTTTGGTTCCCCCCACGAAAGGGGAGATCTTTTTTGAGGGCAAAAAGATTGCTAAAGCTTTGGACATCGTGGCCTTGCGCCGGAGCGTGGGTTACGTCCAACAGGATCCCTACGGCGCCCTTCCCCCCTTTATGAACGTGCGGCGGATCCTCCTCGAGCCTATGGTGGTTAACCGCATTGGTACGAGACTTGAACGCGAAGCGCGCATTCGTGAGGTGTTGGAAGAAGTCCGTTTGACGCCTGTGGACGACTTTCTCTACAAGTTTCCTCACATGCTTTCCGGCGGGCAACAGCAAAGGGTGGTGATTGCCCGTGCCCTGGTGCTTCAGCCGAAAATGATCGTGGCCGATGAACCGGTCTCCATGCTGGACGCTTCCGTGCGCGTGGAGATCCTTCAGCTCATGCGCCGCATCCAAAAGCTTCACAATCTTGCCGTGATCTATATTACTCACGATCTCTCCACCGTGCGCTACTTCTCGGAGCGAGTGTTTATCATGTACGCGGGCAAGCTTGTTGAAGAGGCGGATGTGCGGACCATTGTGCACCACCCCCTGCACCCTTACACCCAAGCCCTGTTGGAGGCTATTCCCGACCCAGATCCGGCGAACTCCAAAAGGATGCGAAATGTCCCTCCGGGTGAGCCGCCAAGCTTGGTGCGTCCTCCCTCCGGATGTCGGTTTCACCCGCGCTGCGTGCACCGCATCGAAAAGCTCTGTGATGTAGAGGTTCCTCCGATGTTCTCCCCCGAGCCGAACCATCGTGTGGAATGCTGGCTGTATAAGTCATGAACCTGGGTAGCCTCGGCCAAATCTTCTTCGCAGCCCTTTTAATGATCACGGCAGACGTGCTGGCTTTTTTAATGGTGTTGAGAATCCTCGAGCCCACCCTTTTTCTGTGCTTCACGTCCTTTTTTATGACTTTGGGCGGTTTGGTTCTGGGGTTTGTGGGGCTGGCGGAGTACGTGCGTCAACGGCGGTCCGGCCGGTGAGCTCCCCAAAAAATTCTGTACCACGGGAAATTCCTCCGCGTGGAGTCCTGGCCTACGCCCGAGGGCGAACACGAAGTCGTTGTGCACCCGGGAGCTGTCGCCCTGCTTGTCACAGACCAGACGGGGCGCGTGCTTTTGGTGAGGCAACGCCGTGCGGGGGCCCGAGGAGAGATGTGGGAAATTCCCGCCGGCACTCTGGAACCCGGAGAAAAAACCGTTTTTCTGCGCCATAAGGGAGCTCCGGGAGGAAACGGGTTTGTCCCTCAGACCGCGGTTTTTGGGAGTGATTTACCCCACGCCGGGCTACTCCACAGAACGCATCTTTCTTTTCGCTGCCAAAACCGAGGAGGCGCCCTTCGCCTCCCACGAAATCGAAGAGGTTCGCTTTTTCACCAAGGAAGAGGTGTTGGAGCTTGCCCGGCGGGGAAAAGGCGACGGCAAAACCCTAGCCGCCCTCGCCTTCTTCTTTGCTTCAGTATCCCTTCCCACACAGAGGGATGCCGCACGCCATCCCCCTAAAAAGGGACCTCAGAATAAACCGGT
>APCU01000090.1 GCA_000347575.1 Candidatus Caldatribacterium saccharofermentans OP9-77CS
CTCAATGAAGACAGCCAGGGCAATGACCGAACAGGCCACGATGGGGTACATGACGTACCCACCTTTGGCGATGACGGAAAAGACCTGCATGGTGCTACCTCCTGTTTTCGGGTTCCTGCACCTCTTTGAGCACGGCAATCCGTTCCCGGGCCTTCACCACCCACTCGTCCTCCTTTGGGAACCCGCTAACCCGGGCGTACACTCTCTGGGCCTCCTCGAACTCCTCAAGGTACTCAAGGCACACCCCAAGCCAGTACCCTGCCCTGGTGAAGAACTCGCTCTCTTTGCTTGAGAACACTTCCCGGAAAAATGGAGCAGCCTCCGCAAAACGCTGCTCCTTCAAAAGCAGCGTCCCCGTGGCATACAGGAGGGGACAGAGGTCCTCAGAGGGTACGCCCTGCGCCCTGAAATCCTCAAGGATACGCTGGGCTTCTTCAGGATTGCCCTCTTCAAGGAGGATGCGCGAAAGGAGCCTGAGGAGTTCTCCTCTCCTTGGCCCCTGAGGGAAACGTTCAAGGTACATCCTGACAAAAGCCTTCGCCTCCTGCTTCTTTCCGGAAGCAAAGGCCGCCTGCGACGAGAGGACAAGAACGCTCTCCCCCCGGGGATGTTCCGGGTACAAGCTGAGGAACTCCTTGGCCTCCTTGAGGAACACCTCATACTCCTCAAGCGCAGAGAGCCCCTCAAGGAGGAAAAGACGGACCTCCGCATCCCGCTCACCCTGACCCTTAAGCCGCTCAAGAATCGTCACGCTCTCCCGCACGTTCCCAAGGTGATACTGGGCCACCGCCACACGGAGCGCAATGGAAAAGTCCCTCCGTTGCTTCTCCTCAAGGAGGCTTGCCCACTGGATGACGTCGTTCCAGGCCTTCCCCTGGTAGGCGATATCCACAAGGTACAGGAGCGCTTCCTGGCGAAGTGTCCAGGGAGCGTCGAGAGACGCCTCAAGGTGGGTACGGGCCTCTTCGAAACGCCCAAGAAGGTAACAGACCTTTCCAAGGAGAAAGAGGACCTGTTTTCGTTCTTCTGGCAAAAGGTCGTTCCTTCCTGCAAGGGCCTCAAGGCGCTCCAGGGCTTCCTCGTAGAGGCCTTTTTCCATCACCTCCAGGACTCTCTGGAGTTCTTTCGCGGTAGGTCGGCCAAGGATGGCATCGGGATCCTCTCCCGCTTCCAGCAAAACTTCCCGAGCACTCTTTTCATCCCCCAGGCGTTCACAGGCTAAAGCCAGCAAAAGGGCGTATTCCTTTTCGAGCTTCCCCGTTCTTGATTTGAGTTCGCGAAGAGCCGACGCTACTTCCTCCCATCGCTTCCTCTTCCAGGACAATCTGGCCCACAGGCGGAGGAAATCTTCGGGGAAACGGTTCCTGATGGACTCTTTCCTCTCCTCAATCACCCCCACTGCATCTTCAACTTTCCCCGCTTCAAAAAGCACTGAGGCAAGCTTCAACACAGCCTCATCGGCGAATTTCCCCTGGGGGTATCTGGCAAGGTACTCCTGAAAGGCCTTTTCCGCACCATTCCAGTCCCGTTTCCGATAGAACGAATCGGCCACAAGAAACATTCCCTCCTCTCCCCCAAGACGGCCAAAGTGCTTCGCGGCTTCATCTTCAAGACCAAGGAAACGACAGGTGTACCCCAGCATCTCTACCGCCTTCTGGGTAAACTCGCCCTGAGGATAGCGGGCAAGGAAGGCCTCAAGAAAGGGTTTGACCTCATGCCATCTTTTCCCTTCATACAGCGCGAAAGCGCACCAGAACATTGCCCGCTCGAGGAACGGACTCTGGGGGAAACGAAGGAAGAACTGCTCAAACGCCCGCCGGGCTTCCTCAGTCCGCTTTTCTCTGGCCAGTGCCTCAATCCACAGCGCCTCCGCCTCTTCGATGAAGGTGGCATAGGGGTAGTCTCGAAGAATTTCTTCAAGAAGTGGCAGAGCGTCACCGTACCGGGAAAGGGAGAAGAGGGAAAGCGCCATGCCAAAAAGGGCCCGTCCTTTCTCCTCTTCCTCCGTGTACCGGGAGGCCTCCCGGTAGTGCTCAAAGGCTTTGAGCCACACCTTCTCCTCGGCGTAAATGTCCCCAAGAAGGAGGTGAGCCCTGCCCAGAGAAGGATTGTTCTGCAAGGCCTTTTCGAGCATCCGTTTCGCTTCGTCTCTCTCCCCCCACCCTAAAAGCTCAAAGCCCATTTCGTAGTACGACCAGGCCCGGTCCTCGGGGTGCGGAAGGGTGGCTGCCGCTTTCTCTCGCTCAGCAAGATAGGCCTCCCGTCTTCCCATCCGGTAGTAACACCGGGCCAGGTACTCATGGGCTTCAGAGAAGGACGGACTCAACGACACCGCCTGCGAAAAATACGGCACCGCCTCCTCATACCGGGCTTCCTCGTAGTGCCGGTACCCCTCTTCAAAGGCGCGGACCGCTTCGCGACCGTGCTGCTGTTCTCTTCTCACCCGCTCCAGGAATCGCCGACCCTGACTGTGCAGGGGGTCAAGCTCAAGGAGCTTCTCCCAGGCCCTCCGTGAGCCCTCAAGGTCCCCCACCTCGTACAGGGCACGACCCAGCCAGTAGTACGCTTCCTTCATGGAAGGATTCCACCGGGTGGCCTCAGCAAAGTACGTGGCCGCCTGATGGAAATTCCCCAGAGCGAAACTCTGGTACCCCTGCACATAGGCTTCATAGGCCTCTTTGCCAAAAATCCGGGCCTTTTCGGCAAGCTGGGCAAAGTACCGGGCTTCTCTGAGGTCTGGGGAAAGGCTCAAGGCCTTCTCAAAAAGGGACTTTGCCTCCTCCAGGTTCCCCCGCTCATACCAGATTTTCCCCCAAAGGAGGTACGCCTCAGCCCACGAGGGAGCGAGTTCCGCCGCCCGCTCCGCATACCTCAGGGCCTCATCGAGCCGCTTTTCAAGGAGGTAGAAAGACGCAAGGCGGAAGTACGCCTGGGCCACCGGGAGGGTAGAGGTCCCGTAGGCGTCGCTGAGCCTTGCGAGGTACTCCTCCCAGGTTTCGATTTCTTTCGCCCACCACCTCGTTACCCGGTACATGCAGGCGAGGTAATAGTACGCCTCGGGGTACTCTGGCACCTTCTGTATGGTCTCTCGGGCAAGGGCAAAGGCTTTCTGCCAGAGAGGTAAATCAGGGTACTGGTTCTTCCCGTATTTCCGGATGGCTTCATCCATCACCACGACACCCTCATAGAGGGGGAGGAGATCCTCCAGGGCTACCGGAAGCGGTAGAGAAGAAGCAAGGGAAATGCCGAGCTCCTGACCAAGGTGCTCAAGAACGTACGCCGCGAAATCTTCTAACTTCCCCCACTCAAAGACCGCACTCGGGATGTCCAGAGACGCCCCATCCTGAACCCGGACAAGGCGCGGGCTCACCACCAGCCGTTCCCTGCCCCCGAGGACCCGGAAGCGGAATGCTCCAGAAAGGACATGAGTGCACTGCATTTTCCGCCCCAGGGTCTGGGCGGTGAGCGGAACAAGAAGGGCATCCCAAGAAAGCTGGGATTCCCGCACCAGGTTATCCCCCAAAACCACATCGTGCACTTCCACATATCGTTCAAGCTCGCGCTTCACAAGGTCCCGGAGGAGGTACCCCAGATAGGCCTTCTCCCCATCCCGGGGGACAAAGGGAAAGAGCGCCACACGAATGCCGTCTTTTGCGAGGGCAAAAGACACAAGAAGAAGCAGCATGAGTACGAAAACCGTACTCCCCACCTTCACCCGGATACCCACCCTACTTCTCCTCCCCTGGCTGGGTGGCAATGGCCATTCGCTCCACTCCAGCCCTTCTCAAAAGGTCCATGAGTTTCACCACTCTCCCGTGGAGCACCTCCCGGTCCGCCTCGATGACCACGACTGCATCGGGGTTTTTGCGAAGCTCCACCACAAGGAGGCGGGGGAGTTCCGTCCAGTCGGTGAGGCTCCCGTTGAGGTAGAGGGTATTCCCCTTGGTAAGGGTGACGGTGATGGTTTTCGCCTCTTCAATCCGGGAGAAATTCGCCGATGGGAGGTTCACCCGGGCCCCGGTCTCCACGCTCACGAAGGTGGTGGTGACGATGAAAAAGATGACAAGCTGCAGGATGACATCCACCAGGGGGGTGACGTTGACTTGGGGTTCAGCTCTCTTCTTCCATCGCCGGAACCGGAACATCGGCTTCCTTCTCCTTCAGGGCATACTCCCGGCTTTCAATGAGCTCCAGGACCTCACTGGAGACCCGCTCGATTTCCTGGACCAGGCCCTCGACAAGATGAGCGAGGTAGTGGTGCATGACGAGGGTGGGGATGGCCACAGACAGTCCTGCAGCAGTGGTGAGGAGGGCTTCGGAAATCCCTCCGGCCATCTCCGTGGGTTTCCCCACGCCCACAGCGGCGATAACGGCAAAGGTCCGGATCATCCCGGTCACCGTCCCCAAAAGCCCAAGGAGAGGGGAGATGTTGGCGATGACGACAAGGGTTGAAAGGCGCTTCTCAAGGAGTGGGAGCTCAAAAGAAGCGGCGGTCTCCATGGCCTCCCGGGCTTCCCGGGGAAGGCCCTTGAAGTACTTCCTGAGACCAGCGAGAATAATCCGGGAGGCGGGGTTGGGGGAACGGGAGGAGAGCTCGAGAATCCCCCGGAGGTCTTCCTGGGCAAGGGCTTTGCGGACAGCTCTCAGGTACTTGCGGATACGGTCTTTGAGGTGCCGCAGGACGTACCAGCGCTCGATGAAGACAGCCAGGGCAATGACCGAACAGGCCACGATGGGGTACATGACGTACCCACCTTTGGCGATGACGGAAAAGACCTGCATGGTGCTACCTCCTGTGTGAGAGAATATCCCGGACTTCCGGGAAAGTTCCCCCCTATCCGAACCTCCCGGTGAGGTAATCCTCGGTCTCCTTCCGGCGGGGATTCGTGAAAATCTGCGCAGTGGGACCAAACTCGATGAGGCGACCCATGAGGAGGAAGGCGGTGTAATCGGACACCCGTGCTGCTTCCTGCATGTTGTGAGTCACAAGGACAATGGTGTACCGCTCCCGGAGCTTCTTGATGAGCTCCTCAATGCGAGCCGTGGCAATGGGGTCCAGGGCTGAGGCCGGCTCATCCATGAGGAGAATCTCCGGCTCCACCGCAATGGCCCGGGCAATACAGAGCCGCTGCTGTTGCCCGCCTGAAAGCTCCAGAGCCGAAGCATGGAGACGGTCCTTCACCTCATCCCAGAGTGCTGCTGCTTTGAGGCTTTCCTCCACCCGCTCCTGAATCGCCCTCCTGTTCTTCCAGCCCTGAACGCGAAGGCCGTATGCCACGTTCTCGAAGATGCTTTTGGGGAAGGGATTGGGACGCTGAAAGACCATGCCGATGCGCCGGCGCAAAGCCACAGGATCCACGGAATCCCCGTAGACGTTCTTCCCGTCAAGGAGAATTTCTCCCTGCACCCTGAGGTTTTCGTAGAAATCGTTCATCCGGTTGATGCTCCTCAAAAGCGTTGACTTCCCACACCCCGATGGACCAATGATGGCAGTGACCCGGTTTTCCGGAATATCCAGAGTGACGTCATAGAGAATCTGCTTTTCGCCAAAGAAAACGCTGAAATTCCGGATGCTCAGCTTGGTTTTCTCCCCCAGCATTTTACCACTTCCTCACCATACGGAATCTCCTCCGCAGAAGGATTGCCGAAAAATTCACAAGGAGTACCAGGATGAGAAGCACCAGAGCCGTTCCATAGGCCAGGGGGATCTGTTTTTCCGGCCTTGTTCCTTCGGTCATCAACCCATAAATATGATAGGGAAGCGCAAGAACCCGATCAAAGGGCGAGCGGGGAAGACCCCGGGCGTAGAACGTCGCTGCCGTGAACATGATGGGGGCCGTCTCCCCCGCCACGCGCCCGACGGCAAGAATGAGTCCGGTGAGGATACCGGGAAACGCAGCAGGGAGCACCACCCTGCGCACTGTTGTCCACCGGTCGGCCCCCAGGGCGAGGGAGGCTTCTCGGAAAGCATGGGGGACACTGCGCAACGCCTCTTCACAGGAAGCAATCACCACGGGAAGCGACATAATGCCAAGGGTGAGCGAGCCGGAAACAATGGACACACCAAAGCCAAAGAGCTTGACGAACACCGAAAGCCCAAAAAGCCCGAAAACCACCGAAGGCACCCCGGCAAGACAGTGGATGGCACTGCGGATTGCCCGGACCACAGGGTGAGCGGGGGCATACTCCACAAGGTATACCGCCGAGAAAACCCCAAGAGGGAGGGACACCAGGATACTCCCCAGGACAAGGTAGAGCGTTCCGACAATGGCCGGAAAGATCCCCCCTTCACTCATCCCGTGCCGGGGGAAAGAGAAGAGGAATTCAAGACTCAAGACCCTTCCACCTTTAAAAGCAATAAAGCCCACCAACACTCCCAGAGCAAGACCAATGACCACCATGGCCAGTCCACAGAGGAAAAACCAGAACTTCTCCTTCACCTGTCTGGCTTCCACCGTTACCGCCTCCAGAACTCCCGCCGGCTGAAGAGATTCACCACAAGGTCAAAAAGAAGCGTGATAGCAAAAAGCACCACAGCCACTAAAAACAACACCCGATAGTGCAGGCTCCCTACAGGCGTTTCTGCCATCTCCGCCGCGATGGTAGCAGTCATCGTCCGAACGGGCTGGAAAAAGGATCGAGGAATGAGAGCCGCCCCACCAGCTACCATGAGGACCGTCATGGTCTCCCCGATGATTCGCCCTGCCCCAAGGATAATAGCCGCACCAATCCCTGAGGAGGCAGCCGGAACAACCACCGCCCTGATGGTCTCCCAGCGGGTTGCCCCCAGGGCCAGAGCCGCTTCGCGGTAGTCCCGGGGAACAGCCGTAAGGGCGTCTTCCATCACGCTCACCACCACCGGAATGGCCATAAGACCAAGGAGCATCGAGGCCGTGAAGGCCGTGAGACCAGTAGGGAGGGTGAAGATTTCCCGAAGAAAGGGGGCAAGGAACACCACCCCAAAGAACCCGTAGACCACCGAAGGGATACCTGCAAGGATTTCGATGAGAGGCTTCAAAAATTCCCGAAGACCCCGGGGACAGATTTCAGCGAGGAACACCGCGGCCAGGAACCCCAGAGGAACAGCAAAGGCAAGCCCACCAAGGGTTACAAAAAGCGACCCCAGAAGGAGGGGAAGAAGGCCAAATCGGGGTGGCGAGGAAACCGGGTACCAGCGCCGCCCCAAAAAGAACTCCGAAAGGGAAACGTGAGAAAGTGCAGGAAGCCCCTCCACAAAAAGCACAGCAATAATACCAAGAATAAAGGCCACCGAAGAGAGCGCAACGAAAAACAGCACAAGGCCGGCGGTATCCCGCGGTTTTTTGCCCAGACCTCACTTCCTCCTTTCGATCATCCCCCTCCATTAAACCAGGCTTCGGGGAGAAAATCAACCTTCCCCCAGGTTCCCCACTTCCTCCAGGGCAGAAAGCTGCCGCTTTAGAGCGTTCTTCTCAATTCCCAGACCTTCACTCAGAAGGGCAACAATGTCCTTCTGCGTGAATCCTCGCCTGCGCAAAAGTTCAAGAAGCCGCCTTGGCACCTGAACCTCTTCTTTTCTCTTCGGCGCCCCCTCAACCACGATGACCACCTCCCCCAGAACGTCTCGCCCCTTCAGCATCTCCTCCACCTCCGCCACTGTTCCCCGGAGGATTTCCTCGTGGAGCTTCGTCAGTTCCCGCGCCACAAGAACACGTCGCTCTCCTCCTGCAATTTCCCGGATATCCCCAAGGGTTTCGAGAAGTCTTCTGGGGGACTCATAGAGCACCGTTGCTTGAGGGAGGAGAAGTACCTTCTTCAGGATTTCCCTTCGTTCTC
>APCU01000091.1 GCA_000347575.1 Candidatus Caldatribacterium saccharofermentans OP9-77CS
ACGGCCTCCTGCAGTACGCGCTCGCGGATGTGGCCCTTGAGGCCACGACTACTCACCACGTCCACCCTGACTCCCAGAAGCTCCTGGAGTTCCAGCCACAGCCCGGCGTGGTCGAGGAGGCTCCGACCTGGTTCGAAATCAACGATGAGGTCGATGTCGCTTTCTTCGGTGGCTTCACCGCGAGCCACCGAGCCAAAAACGCGCACATTATAAGCACCGTATCTCGCGCACACGCGGAGGATCTCCTCACGTTTTGTCTTCAGTAACTCCTCAAGCGTCATACCCACGTCTCCCGGGGGCTTCTCCGGATTGCTCCACCAGTCCAGGGCCTTTTCTGGAAATGGGGAAAGACAGCCCTCCCGGGAAAGTATACCAAAATCCCAGCTCAGAGAGCAAAACCCTGGGGGTTGTGTTCTTCCGAGGTCCACACCGCCATGCATCCCCGGAACTTCCTCCGGACCTTCAAGAGCCTCCTCCAGGAAGCCAACCTCCCCATGGTCTCTCTCCATGCCCTGCGCCACAGCTATGCCACTTTGCTCCTTGCAGAAGGCGAGAACCCCCGGGTGGTCCAGGAACTCTTGGGCCACTCCACCGTCACCACCACCCTGGGGATTTACTCCAGGGTACTCCCCTCCCTGAAACAGCAGGCCGTGAAGAAGGTCGAGAGGATTCTGGGGGAGAACAATGTTTGAAAGGTGTTTGATTTCCCGTTGTTGTCAAATTGTTGTCAAAGTGGGGTTTTTCAGGATGACCAGGTGGCTGGAAGCCTTGAAAAATCTGGTGGGCGAAAGAGGATTCGAACCTCTGACCCCTTGCTTGTAAGGCAAGTGCTCTCCCCCTGAGCTATTCGCCCACCATTTTTCATTATACCACACTCAGACGCTGCCAAAACCAGCGTGGTACTCAAACCGAAAGCCGTGCCTTGCTGCAGCCTCTGCAAAGGCCTTTCGAATTGCCCCATAGTCAACTCGGTACTCATACTTTGCCCCGAAGAGGTTCGATTGCTCCTCAATGGTGCCGCTTCTTGGACCAGAAGTGACCCGTGTGACTTCTTTTTTACCACCAAAGCCCTGGATGTCCTCACCGGAGGCAATTCCCGAACCCCGTTCTTGCAGCATTTCGGAGAAGTGGAGCACTTTGGCACTGTCATCGATGCGGAAGCGGGCAACGTACTCAAGGCGGTCTTTCCGCAAAAACCCCCTTCCGTTCGGCAAGAGTCACGGTGAGGGTGAAAACACCTCGCTTTTCCTCGAGTTTCCCCGAGAGGTCCTGAGCAAGTTTTTCGATGTCCTCGCAAAGCATCGCATTGCCTTCTTTCTGGGTGTAGTACCCATTGTACCACAGAGTGTGGTATACTTACAGTGGTTCGTTTCAGGTGGACGTGGTCCTTAATAGGGAAGCCGGTGGGAATCCGGCGCGGTCCCGCCACTGTGACCGGGGAGCAGGGTGCATGTGCCACTGGGGAAACCCGGGAAGGCGCGCCTTAAGCGATGATCCGGAAGCCAGGAGACCTGCCTGAAGCGCATCCCAACCACTCTTCGCGGAAAGAGGAGGTGGGAAAGTGTCCTGGACTCCGCCCCAGGCATGGAGCATAGCCCTCCCTCTCCCCCTCCTCCTTCGCGAATTCTCAAGGGGGTATGGGCGATGAGGCGAAGAGTTCTCCTTCTTGCTGTTTTTTGCTCTCTCTTCCTGCTCTCTTCGGCTTTTGGGCTTGAGGTCACCGACGATACTGGGCGAACGATCACTTTGTCTTCCCCTGCAGCGCGGGTCATTTCCCTCACCCCGGCGAACACCGAGATCGTCTTTGCCCTGGGGGCGGAGGGAAGCCTTGTGGGGGTCACGACGTACTGCGATTACCCTGAGGAGGCGAAGAAAAAGGAGAAAATCGGGAGC
Source organism: Candidatus Caldatribacterium saccharofermentans OP9-77CS (assembly GCA_000347575.1). GTDB lineage: Bacteria > Atribacterota > Atribacteria > Atribacterales > Caldatribacteriaceae > Caldatribacterium > Caldatribacterium saccharofermentans. The sequence continues at coordinate 1,894 of APCU01000091.1, forward strand.
ATCACCGAAGTTGACCTTGAGGCAATCGTTCGCCTTGACCCGGACCTTGTGCTTGCCGGGTCCCTGACGCCTCCTGAGGTCATTGAGCGGCTGACCAAACTCGGGTACCCGGTGTTCGTCCTTGACCCAAAGTCTATTCCCCAGGTCATCGAAAGCATCCGGAAGGTTGCTCTCCTCCTTGGGAAGGAAAAGGAAGGAGAGGCCCTGGCTCAAGCCATGGAGAGGAACGTCCAGGAAGTTCAGGCCAGGGTTTCCGGTCTTTCTGAGGAGGAAAAACCCCGGGTGTTCCACGTCATCTGGCACAACCCTCTCTGGACGGCGGGGAAGGACACCTTCATCCATGAGTTCATCACCCTCGCTGGAGGGAAAAACGTAGTAGAGGACCTCTCGGGGTACGTGACCCTCGACCTTGAAGAGCTCCTCCGCCGGAATCCCGATATCATCACCGTGGTGAGCGCCCACGGGGAAAACCTCCCCTACAACTTCATCGTCTCCGATACACGGCTCAAAGTCCTCCAGGCGGTACAGCAAGGCCGGGTATTCGTGGTCGACAGCGACATCGTCTCCCGTCCTGGTCCCCGGATAACCCAGGCTCTGCGCATCTTTGCCTCCATTATCCATCCGGAGATTTTTGGACCGTACCAGTCTTCGAAGGAGTGATCTCGTCTTCCTCAAGAAGCTGCCATTCGGCGTATCCTTCCTTGCGCAAGGGAAGCCGCGCTCCGGTGAGGACCACCCGCTGTTTTGTCGGATGCGTTGTGACGGTTATGTAGGCCCGGACGAGGTTCGCGATGGTGGCTTCTTGAAAGGTCAGGGTAGTGCCATCCTGGAGGACGATGGTGGTGCGGAGGTGTTTGTGGCCTTCAGGAATCTCCAGGACAATGGCTTGAATGTCCTCGTTCCGGAAAACCAGGGATTGCCCGCTGGGCATACTCTTCTCCTCCCTTCTCTTTTGGGAGTATAATCATGAGCCATGAAGCGGCGGAAGAGGTTCCGAAAACCTTTTCTTCTTTTTGGCTTTATTGCCCTTTGCGGGGTGAGTTTGTTTGTCGCCCAGGGGGTGGGTCAGGGACGGTATGCGCTCTCCGATTCTCTGGCCCTCTTCTATCCTGAGGGACTTTCCCCGAGTGAGCGGACCATCCTCTTTGCCATCCGCCTCCCCCGGGTGGTCCTTGCCCTTCTTGTGGGGGGAGGACTGGCTCTTTCCGGAACCGTGCTCCAGGGGCTTTTCCAGAATCCTCTCGTTGACCCCTATATCCTCGGCGTGAGTTCAGGAGCAGCCTTTGGGGCAGTGGTGGCGATTCTGACCAGGGTGTACTTTGGCCTTTTCACCGTTCCGCTTTTCGCTTTCCTGAGTGCCCTGGGGACGGCGGTTCTCGTCTTTCGCCTTGCCCGGGTGGGACGGAGGATTCCCCTGGAGACGCTTCTTCTTGCAGGGCTTGCGGTGGGCTTTTTCTTCTCCGCCCTCATCACCCTCGGGATGTTCCTTTCGGGAGAAAACCTCCACCAGGTAGTCTTCTGGACCATGGGAGGGTTCTGGAACCGGGGGTGGGAGGAGGTCAAGATGGTGCTCCCCTTTTTCGCCTTTGCTGTTCCCTTTCTCCTTTCTTTTGGGCGGGAACTCAACGCCTTTCTTCTGGGCGAGAAAGCTGCTGAGAGCCTGGGGGTCGATGTGGAGCGCTTTAAGCGCTGGGTCCTTTCTGTGGTGTCGCTGCTTGTGGCAAGCTGTGTGGCCACAAGTGGCGTCATCGGGTTTGTGGGACTCGTGGTGCCGCATATCCTGCGGCTTCTTGGGTTTCAGGACCACCGGGTGCTTCTGCCTTTGTCTTTGTGCGCCGGGGGCGCAGTGCTCCTTCTTGCTGATACCCTGGCCCGGAGCATCATCCACCCTGTGGAGCTCCCCGTAGGCGTGGTGACCAGCCTCCTTGGGGCGCCCTTTTTCGTGTACCTCCTCCGCCAGAGGAAAAGAGGCTTATGAAGCCGTATCTTGAGGTCGTGAACGTTTCCTTTGCTTACCACGAGGGTGAGAGCGTCCTGAGTGGGGTAACCTTCGCCCTGGAGCGTGGGGATTTTGTGGGTGTTCTGGGACCCAACGGTTCGGGGAAGACGACGCTCATCCACCTTCTGGCAAGGCTTCTGCCGGTGGCAGAGGGCACCGTTTTTCTTGAGGGGCGGGATATCGCCACCTTCCCCCGCCGCCTCTTTGCCCGCAAGGTCGCGGTGGTGTTCCAGGAAATCCCGGGGCGCCTGGACCTCCCCTGTTTCGATGTGGTCATGATGGGGAGGATTCCCTACCTTTCTCGTTTTCGCAAAGAGACGAAGGCCGATGAAGAAGCCGTGCTCTGGGCCATGGACGTGACCGCAACGCTTCCCTTTGCCGAGGAGCCCTTCAGCGAGCTCTCTGGCGGAGAGAAACAGCGGGTGCTCATTGCCCGGGCCCTGGCCCAGAAACCCGAGCTCCTTCTCCTTGATGAGCCCACGAGCCACCTCGATGTGGCCCATGAACTTGAAATCCTGAACATCCTGCAGGGTCTTGTCCGCCTGGGCATCACTGTCGTTGCCGTGTTCCACGACGTGAACCTGGTGGCCCAGTTCTGCGAAAAGGCGTTGCTTCTCAAAAAGGGTCTGCTTTGCTCTTTTGGGAAAGTCGAAGATGTCCTGCATGAGGCTACCTTAGAGGAGCTCTTCGGTGTGCCTTTCGGGAAAGTTCCCCATCCCCTGTCTGCCCGCCCGATCTTTATCCCCCTGGGGAAGAGGGTCCTGAAGGAGCGAAGAAGGCGGATCCACCTGGTCTGTGGTGGGGGGAGTGGCATCCCCATTATGCGCCTCCTCTCCGAAGAGGGGTTTTCGGTGAGCGTGGGGGTGGTGAACCGGTTTGATTCTGACGAGGAGATGGCCGAGCGCCTTGGATTTACGGTGGTACGGGAAAAACCCTTTTCCCCCATTGGGGAGGAGGCGCTGAGAGAAGCCTTGGAACTTGCCCGGGGGGCCGATGCAGTAATTGTTGCCCCCACCTTCTGGGGGTGGGGCAACGTTGCCAACCTCGACCTTGNCCTGCAGCTTAGGGAGGAGGGGAAGCCGGTGTTCGTTTTTGCAGAGGCTTTGCGGAAAGAACAGGATTACACCGGTGGCGAAGCCCAGAGGAAGCTCTCTGAACTCTGCGCCCGGGGGGCCGAGGTTGTGCACCACCTGCGGGAACTCCTCCAGGCCCTGGAGCGTCGCTTGTGGTATAATGCTTGAAAAGGTGAAGGAGGAGACGGCCATGCAGCGGAGGGGTTTGGTGGTTCTTGCGGTTGTGCTTTTTGTGGGGAGTATAATGGGCCTTGCCCGTGCAGAGGTTCTCCTTCGTTTCACCCTCCATCCTCAAGTGTACATCTCCATCCCCCGTTCGGCGGACGTCTCTGTCTCTGTGGATCGGGGAGAGGGTGCGACCTACGATATCGGTGATCCCGTCACCATTCGTTTTCGGGCAACCCGGGATGGCTACGTGAACCTCATCGATTACCTCCCAAGCGGCGACGTGCAGGTTCTTGTGCGGAACCGGTTTGTTCGCGCCGGCATCAGTGAAACGTACACGAAAAACGTTACGGGTCCGGGAGGGACCGAGCGGCTTGTGGTGCTCCTTACCCGGAATCCCGTCTCGGACGGGGACCTCGAGCGTTTCATTCAGGCGCCGCACCAGGCGGGGCGTATCTTCCACGCCCAGTACGCGACCGACCGGACGCATTTCCAGGTGGTGGCCCGGATGGAGGGAACAATCCTCACCCTGGAACCTCAAACGGTTCAGATTGGTCCCTCCAGTGCCCTTGTGTTCACCGCCTCGCTTTCGACCGCTTCGGGCCAACCCCTTGGGGGGCAGGAACTCGTCTGGTCGACAAGCAGTGGTTCTCTGGCCACAACCCGCACCGTGACCGATTCTCGCGGAATGTCCCGGAACACCTTTTACGCGCCGTCCTTTTCAGGAACGGTGACTGTGGAAGTGCGTTTCCCGGGTGGTGTTCGCCTTGCCCCTTCTTCGGCGGTAGCTACGGTTGAGGTGGGCCAGAGGATTGTCGAGACCTACCTTAGCCTTGAGCCGGCAAAGACTGTTCTGGCCTCAGGGGAACGGATACGGATTGTGGCCTATCTCCGGGACCGGGAGGGACGAGCCCTGGCTGGTCGCACGATTGAGTGGGAGGTCCCTCAGGGAACCCTGAGTGCACCCTCCAGTGTCACCGATACCTCCGGTCGGGCCTGGGTGTTCTACACTGCCCCAAGGGTGGCGACCACAGGAGATTTTGACCTTGTGGCCCGCTTTCCGGGAAGCGCCCAGTACGCTCCTTCTGAGGCCTTTGTCACCCTCACGGTGGAGCGGGTTCGCCCGGTGCTTTCGGAAGCCCTCTTTTTCGTGGATTTCTCAAGCGGTTCTCCAAAGCACAACGGAAGCCGGCTCAGCTACCAGGGGAAAGTGGTTGCCGGGTTTTCGGTGAACGATGTTTCTCTCCTTGAGATGCGCCGTGGGGAGGTGCTCGAGTTCCGTTTCTCCCCCGGGGGTGTGCCTGAGGAAGGCGCCGTGTACCTCTGGGTTCAGGGAGACCCTAACACCCGGGTGCGGGTGACGCTCAACGGAAAAGACCTCGGCACCGTTCCGGCAGTGGGTGGTCTCCTTGCCCCAGGCACCGAGCAGCGGCTCCTGGCCGTGGCAGGGGATTTCGTTGAGGGAACTAACACCCTGAAGGTTACCGCAGAAGGCCCAGGAAGGAGCGTTATCCGCCTTCAGCGGATTGTGATTGCTTTTTGAGGGAGAATGCGTAGGTGGGCGGCAAGAAGTCGCAATCCGGGGTTCTTCGGGAACTCGCCCGGCTTTTCCCGCTTCCGGAAGGCGAAGAGGGTCTTTTCAGGATTCTGGATTTCGCCCTGGAGGTCCTCGGAGCGTCGGGCCTTCTCTACGTGAGGAGGGGGCGGCGCTTCGTTCGGGGTACCGGTTTTCTCCAGGACGTGGAGAGTCTTGCAGGGTCCTGCACCCTTCGACGTGGAGTGGTCAACGGGCTTCGCTTTCGGCGGTTTGCCATCGCCCAGGAAGCGGAGCTCTTTGTCTTCTGGGAGGAAAACGAGAGGTGGACTTTTCCTCTTCCGGTCCTCTCCCTGGTTGTGCGTCTTTTTGAGCTTTTTGAGCGCCTGGATCATGCGAGGAAGCGCTGGCTCTGGCTCTTTGACGGAAATCCCGATCTCCTCTTTTTCCTCGATGACCAGGGATGCATTCTCGAGGTCAACGCCCGGGGAGAACGGTTCCTGGGGAGGGCAAAGGAAGACCTCGTGGGGAGGGCCATTGCCGAGTACATCGGCGAAGAGGCGTGGTGGCTCCTCAAAGAGGAGGCTCAGGGGAGTCGA
>APCU01000092.1 GCA_000347575.1 Candidatus Caldatribacterium saccharofermentans OP9-77CS
ACGGCAAGTGCATCATCATTCGCCACGACTTTGGGTTTGAGACAGTCTACGGGCACCTCTCAAAAATCCTTGTGAACGTCGGTGACCGGGTGAAGAAGGCGCAGAAAATTGGAGAAGTTGGGAATACTGGCCGGAGCACCGGCCCGCATCTCCACTATGAGGTTCGCCGCTACGGCAAGGTCGTGAATCCCTGGCCCCATCTCCCCTGAGGGGAACAGGCGCTTTTCCATGAAAGTATTGGAATGAAAAAGACACTCGCGAAGGAGGCGAAAGGGAATGCGGAAGTTCATCGTCCTCTGCCTCGTTGCCGTGCTTATCTCCGGAAGCGTCGCTTTCGCTGCAGTGGAAAAGGTGAAGGTCAGAAAGATTGACATCCTGAAAGTTCAGAACGTCCCCGAAGTTCGGGTGGAACTCGAGGTCCAGGGAAGCGGCACCATCTTCGTCCAGGCCTCAACCGACTACGACAAGTACACCTACGTCACCGAACCCGTGACCCTTGAGATTTCCTCACCTCAACCCTTCTTCGTTCTCCGCTTCCCTAAAGGAGACTTTCGTCGGGTGAACCTCATTGAAAACCTCAGCGAGGAAATCCCCGAATTCGCCGAAGGGAAAAAGGTCGTGGTGTACGTGTACGAGGCAAAGTACACTTCTTCTGAGGGGCAACCCGAGGACATCAAGCAGGACATTGCCAGGTACGGGTANGCCCTGCGAGGGGTTCTTGCCAAAGGGACAAAGGAAATCCAGCTTGCCAGGAAATGAGGGAAATGCCATGAACCAGCTCTACCGGGAAATTGCCGAACAGCCTGAGGTCTTCCGCCGTATNGNCACAACNTACGTGAACGAGGAAACCTTTGTGTCCTGGTATGAGGACCACCCGGGAACCATCTACCTCACGGGGATGGGGAGCTCCCTCTTTGCTGCCTATCCCGCCTACCTCTACCTCCTCTCCCGGGGGTTCCCGGTGGTGTACATCGACGCTTCAGAGCTCCTCCACTACGGCCTTCAGGGAATACGGGACGTCGATACCCTGGTGCTTCTCTCGCAGTCGGGAGAGTCCTACGAGGTCCTTGAGATCCTCAACCGCCTGACTTCCCGCCCGAAGACCCTGGCCTTCACCGCTTCACCAAAGAGTACCCTTGCCCGAAGGGTCACGAAAGCCATCGACATTTTAAGCGGCACAGAATACGCCGTTACCGCCACGAAAACCCATACCGCAACACTCGTTACTCTCAACCTCTGGGCCATGGCCCAGGCAAAAGATAAAGCAACCTTCCTCCACGCTTCTTTAGACCTTGAGCTCCTTGCAGAAGAGGCTGAACGCCTCATCGGGACTTCCCCTGAGTGGACCAAGAAAACGCTCAAAAGCCTCGAGTTTGCCCAGGGGGCAGAAACCAGGGTCCTCATCGCCCGGGGGCCTGCACTGAGCGCGGCCTGGCACGGGTGTCTCCTCATGTACGAGTGCGCCAAGGAGACGTTTCTGAGTTTCTCCGGGGGACAATTCCGCCACGGCCCCCTGGAGCTTGCCGTAAAGACCATGTTCGCTATTGTTCTTGCCCTTCCCGGGAAGACCCAGGAACTCCTGGTCCGTCTGGCAGAAGAGCTTGCCGGGCGGGGCGTGGGGGTGCTCCTTGTGGGCGCAACGCTTGAAGAGCGGTACAACCTCAAGGTCCTTCCGCTGCACTTCCCGAACGAATACTTCGCTCCTGCACTCTCGGTCATTCCCATTATGCTCCTCGCCTACACCATGGCCGAAGAAAAGGGGATAGAGCCGGGGAAGGCTTTTCTCATCCAGAAAACGACTCTGAGGGAGTAGCCATGCCAAAGGTCTTTGTGGTGGGGAACGTGAGCCTTGACCTTGTCCTTGGGGGTATCCCCGACTACCCCGACTGGGGGACGGAGGTGCTCATCCCCGGCTATGTCATGCGCCCCGGGGGAGCGGCGAGCAACGCTTCCCTTGCGCTTGCGGCTTTAGGGGTCCCAACCTTCATCGTCGCCACGGTGGGGAAAGACTCCCTGGGAGAAGAGATCCGGAACCACTTTGTGAAAGCAGGCATCCGGGTGGACTTCCTTTCCTTTTGTCCCACAAGGCAAACGGCTATCTCCGTGGGAGTGACGAATGCCCAGACCAAAGAGCGGAGTTTCCTCACAGACCTCGGAGCCCAGGAATGCCTGTCACGAGAGCACCTGGAGGCGATATCTCCCCTCCTTGAGGAGAGAGACTTCCTGCTTCTTTGCGGGTACTTCCTCTCACCAGGACTCAGGGTCCCGGAGGTCAGAAACGTCCTTTCAGGTTTTGGGCAGCGGGGTGTCACGATGCTCTTTGATACGGGTTGGCCCACTGAAGGCTGGACCGAAGATGTGCGGGAGGAAATCCGGACCCTCCTTCCCCTCTTTGACTACTTCCTTCCCAACGAAAAGGAGCTTGAAGGTGCAGGAGGGAGAGACATTGCGCTTCTTCCCCGCAAGGGAACCATCGTCAAGCAGGGTGAGCGAGGGTGCACCGCCTACACCAGGGACGGGGTGTTTTCTGCAGCTACCCTCCAGGTTTCTGTGACCGATACCGTGGGTGCAGGAGACTACTTCAATGCCGGCTTCATTTTTGGGCTCCTTGAAGGATACCCTCTCCCCCTTTCCCTGCGCTGTGCAACCACCGTGGCTGCCCTCAACATCTCCACATCCCCTGAGAGGAACAACCTGGCAACAAGGAACACCCTCACCACCATGCTCTTTCCGGGAGGGGTGCCCCGGTGAACCTCCCCCTTCCCCGGGATGTTGCTCCGGGTGTGCGGCTTACTGCCTGGCGCATTGTGGAGTTCTCCTTTCAAGCACTTGAGGGACAGGACAAAGGGGGGTTTGACGTGTACCCGGAAATCCGGGTGACGAAAAACTCCCAGGGACAAAACGAGGGTCGTCTCCTCCTAACCATGAACTTTTTTGGGGAAGGACCGCAGGGTTTCACTGTTCACCTCGTGGCAGAGGCAAAGTTCGCCGGGGAAGACCTTGAGGCGGAGAAATTCGCAAGCATCTGCCGTACCCAGGGGGCGGCACTCCTTGTGCCTCCCCTGCGCCAGTTCGTTCAGGAGTTCTTAAGCCGGGTGTACTCCTGATGCTCCATCGCTTGCCCTTTCGCCATACCCGCCGCCTCCGCCGGATCCTCACCACCTTCTCCCGCTACGGTTTCCCGCTCCTTTCCAGAAGGTTCCCTCTCCTGGAGCGCCTGGGCTTTCTGGTCTCCCGGGAGGCTCTGAAACATCCGCCTCAGGAGAACCTCCGCCGGATTTTCGAGGAACTCGGGCCCACCTTCATCAAAATCGGCCAGATTTTGAGCACCCGACTTGATCTCCTCCCTGAGGAGTACTGCCGGGAACTCCGCAAACTCCAGGACCAGGCACCTCCTGTCGCGTTTCCTGATATTCGCAGGGTGCTTGAGGAGGAGTTCCGGGTTCCTTTAGAAAAGGTCTTTCGCTTTTTCGATCCTGAACCTCTTGCCTCGGCCTCCATCGCCCAGGTCCACCGGGCAGAGCTCCCTGACGGGACCCGGGTAGCAGTGAAGGTGCAAAAACCAGAAACGGAGCAGACCATCCTTGAGGACCTTGAAATCCTCGAGAGCCTTCTTCATCTTGCCGACCGCATGCATGTTCTCGAGGAGGGTATTCCGGTGGAGGAACTGTTCCTGGAGTTCCGCAAACACCTCCTGCGGGAGCTTGATTTCCTCGCCGAAGCCCAGAACATGCGCCGGTTCCGGGAGAACTTCGCCCACTTCCCCGGTGTGACCATCCCCCGGGTGTTCCCCTCCTACTGCACGAAGAGAGTCCTCGTGAGCGAACTCATCGAGGGCATTCCCCTCACGCACCTTGACACTCAAGCTTTGCAGGAAGAAGAGCGAAAAGCCTTAGCCGAACGGGGAGTGGAGGCCATCCTCAAGATGGTTTTCGAGGACGGATTCTTCCACGCCGACCCTCATCCGGGGAACATTCTCCTTCGCCTGCCCGAGCAGGATCTCGTCTTCCTGGACTTTGGGACCGTGGGGGTGGTGGACCGGAAGACAAGGGAAACCATGGTACGGCTGCTCCTTGCTCTCCTTGAGAAGGACACCGAACGGGTGGTGGAACTCCTTGANGAGGAACTCCTCCTTGCCCCTCTCTCCTCACCCCTTGCCCTGCGNCTGGACCTGAGTGAGGNCCTTGAGCGGTACATCGCCCTGAACCTAAAGGAAATCCGCTTAGAGAGTGTGGTGCACGAGTTCTTTTACCTGGCGAGGAAACACCGTCTCCGTTTCCCCTCGCACCTTGCCATCCTCCTGCGTGCCCTGGTGGTGGCAGAGGGAACAGGGCTTCTCCTTGACCCTACCTTCAACGTCTTTCCTCAACTTGAGGGGGCCCTGCGGCGTTTCCTCCTTGAGTCCATGCGCCCAGAAGAGGTCCTGAGGCGCCTTGAGGAGTACGTCCTCGACTGGAAAGATCTCCTCGAAAACCTCCCCCACCGACTGGACCAGCTCCTCACCCACGCACTCTCGGGGAGAATCCGTCTCCAGGCGGAAAGCCAGGATTTCAGAGAGATGAACCGGCGCATTGAGCGCATGAGCACTCGCCTTTCCCTGAGCGTGATTCTGGGCTCGCTCCTTGTGGGGTCCTCCCTCATCTACACCAACTACCCCTATTCACGGGTTTTAGGGATTCTCGGCATCCTCGGGTTTGCCGCCGCCGCTTTCCTGGGAGTTCTCCTTGTCGTCGAGATGCTGAGCCACAGGTAGTGGTGTCCTATGGACAGAAGAAGGGTGCGGCTGGTCAAAGCGGGAAGGAGAAGAAAAGGACCCATCCTCTACTGGATGCAGCGAGAGCAAAGAGTCCGGGAGAACTGGGCGCTGTACTTTGCCCTTGTGCTTGCAAAAGAAAGCGATGTTCCGCTTTACGTTTGCTTCAACCTCGTGCCCGATTTCCTCGGGGCCCTGCCCCGGGCGTACCTATTTATGCTTGAGGGCCTGCGGGAGGTTGAGGGGGAACTCGCCGAGCTCCACATCCCCTTTGTGTTCCTTCGGGGTCAGCCAAAAAACACCATCCCGGACCTTGTCCGTGACCTCGAAGTTTCAGTTCTTGTTATGGACTTCAACCCTCTGAAAATTGTTCGGGCCTGGAAAAGAGAGGTTTTGGAACACCTCACAGCCACCGTGTTTGAGGTCGACGCAAGAAACGTCGTCCCCGTCTGGGTGACCTCGCCAAAGAAAGAGTACGGGGCCTTCACCATCCGCCGGAAAATCCACCGCCACCTCCCGGAATTCCTGGAAGAATTCCCAAAGCTTGGGAAACAGCCTTTCCGGGGGGTTACCCACCGGGCCTGCGACTGGGAGAGGCTCTTCCTTGAGCTTTTCCCCGAAAAGCCCAAACTCCCCTGCACCCCGGGGTACACCGCAGGAATGCGTATGCTACGGGAGTTCCTTGAGGAACGCCTCCCCCACTACGCCGAAAAACGGAACGACCCGGCAGTTCTTGCCACCTCCCTCCTCTCCCCCTACCTCCACTTCGGACAGATTTCGGCCCAAAAGGTGGCGCGAGAAGTGCTGAGATTTCGGGAAAAATACTCAGAGAGCGTGGATGCCTTCCTCGAACAGCTCATCGTGCGTCGGGAACTTGCCGAGAACTTCTGTACTTACGAGGAACACTACGACACTCCTTTGGGGTTTCCCCGATGGGCTCAGGAGACCCTCAAAGCCCACAGGANNGACAACCGACCGTACCTTTATACCCTTGAAGAGCTTGAGAGCGCCAAAACCCACGACCCCCTCTGGAACGCCGCCCAGAGGGAGCTCCTTTCTGCAGGGAGAATCCACAACTACGTGCGGATGTACTGGGCAAAGAAAATCCTCGAGTGGTCGGAGAACGAAGAAGAAGCGCTCCGGCGGGCCATTGACCTCAACGACCGGTACGCCCTCGATGGGCGGGANCCNAANGGGTACACCGGGATNGCCTGGGCCACAGGGGGCGTGCACGATCGGCCCTTCCCGGAGCGGGAAATCTTCGGCAAAGTCCGCCCCATGACCCTTGAACAGTGTGCCCGGAAGTTCAGCGTGGAGAAGTACATCGCACGGGTTGAGGACCTTTCTAAGGATTCCTGAACCTCACCGCCGTCCCATAGGCAATGATTTCTGCCGCCCCGCTCATGACCAAGCTTGTCGCAAGACGCACTCCCAAAACGGCATCAGCCCCGAGTTTCCTCGCTTCTTCCACCATCCGCTCAAGGGCAATCTTCCGTGCTGCCGCAAGCATCTCGGTGTACTCTTTGATTTCTCCTCCCACCAGGGTCCGCAGAGCGGCCACGATGTCTTTCCCGAGCCAGCGGGCACGAATGGTGCTTCCGCAGACCACCCCAAGCACTTCCTGGACCTCTTTCCCGGGAATGGACTCAAGAGTCGAGAGGAGCATCTTCCCACCTCCTTCGTGTACTCTGGGGGTATTATACCTTTTTGGGGCCGCATGGAGGCCAGAAGGCAAGGTAAACTCAAGCGATAGAACACCGGGCACCTTCCTGAGAGGAAAAACGGCTCAAGGGACATCGAAAGAACCCGGCAAGGCTTTGTTCGGCAATCCTCGCAGAGGGGTTTCTTTTTCTTTAGGGCGGTGGCCCAGCAAGAGGGGAAGTGCTTCAAAAACCCTGGCGGAGGGGGTGGGACTCGAACCCACATTGCCCGTCGAGGGCGTACCGGTTTTCAAGACCGGCTCCTTAGCCAGTTCGGACACCCCTCCTCGGGGAAAATTATACTGGCTTTTCTGTACTCTCGCAACCGGTTGTACGGGTTCATATCATGTGGGACACTCAACAAATCCAGTATCCCTCAGGTACTCCCAAGGACTCCTGTATCCCAAACTCCAGTGCGGTCTTTTCCGATTNTACACCTTTTCAGTCCACCTTTTGAGGTGGAAATTCATGGTGTTAAGATCCACCTCCTCCTCGTAGTGCNCCCAGAACTCCTCCCGGAAGGTCCGATTGAGCCGTTCCACCACTCCACGGATATGGGAGACCTTGGAGGAAGGACGAAGAGCTTGATACCGTATTCCTTGCAGGCCTCCTCAAATTCCCCATAGAATTCACTTCCTCCATCTACCTGAATAGCCCGCACCGGAAAGGGGCACTTCCTGAGGAGTTCCTCGAGGAACACCCTGGCGAGATTAGCCGTAGCCCTGGAATGGAGGGAGGAGTAGGCCCACCT
>APCU01000093.1 GCA_000347575.1 Candidatus Caldatribacterium saccharofermentans OP9-77CS
GCGCCTTGCCGAGTCCCAGCGGGCTCACCTCTCCGCCATGGAAGAAGAAGAGCGGGCACTCCTTTCGGAACGGCGGGCAAAGCGTGAGCAAGAAGGGGCTGTGGCCATTGAAGAGGAAATCTTCTATGAGCGGTGCCTTGAGAACCTCCGGCTGAAGGTGGAGCGGCTGCGGATGTACCTCCGTTCCCTCGAGGAGCAAATTCGCCAGACCCGGGAGGAACTCGTTGCTGCTGCTATGGAGCGGAAGGTTCTGGAGAAACTCCGGGAAAAGGACTACGAGCGTTTCACTGTAGAGGTTGAGCGGAACAACCAGAAGGCCCTTGATGAGATTGCCGTGCAGCGGTATGCCCGGAGGGAGGACCGGTGTTCGGGAATGTAGCGCGGGTGCTTTCCCGCATTCAGGAGATTGAACGACGGTTCGGTGCCTGTAGTCCAAGGCAGGCAGGAACTCGTGGTATGAGTTCCTCTCCTTCTCCGTCCTCCTTTGAAGAGGTCATCGCCGAATGTGCGGAAAAGTACGGGGTGAGTCCGGCACTTGTTCGCAAGCTCATTCAGGTGGAGTCGGGTGGGAACCCCAGGGCAATTTCACCCAGGGGGGCCATGGGGCTCATGCAGCTTATGCCTGAAACGTGTCGGGAGCTTGGGGTTGTGAATCCTTTTGATGTTCGGGAAAACATCGAGGGAGGGGTACGGTACCTCCGGGGACTCCTCGACCGCTTTGGGAACCTGGAGCTCGCCCTTGCGGCGTACAATGCCGGTCCCGGGAGGGTGCGAGAGTACGGAGGGGTTCCCCCCTTTAAGGAGACTCGGGAATTCATCCGGAAAGTCCTGGAGGGGTGAGGGTGGAGAAAAAAGGGAAAAAGGCGCCCCGAATAGCCCGGGAGAAAGTCGCCGCTGGAAGTGTCGGCTCAACAAAGACCCCAAAGAAAAAGGGGAACGCAGGGGAGACGGTGCTTTTGCTTTTCGTCTTTGGCGTGACCTTTCTTGTCTTTCTCCAGTTCACCGGGATGGTAGACCTCCCATTTTTGCGGTTTCTACCCTTTGGTAAAGGCAAAGTCGAGGCCCAGCGGGAGACTTCCTCCGAGATGGCACTGCCCTCTGGGACGCCAGAAGTCCTGTATCCGGGGCCAACCCTTGAGAGTACGCCTCCTGCAGAGGACAAGAGGGAGGGCGAAGAGATTCAGGAAGGAACGGATGTTCAGGAATCTCCGGTGGCGGTGGTGGTGAGTCCACTGCCGGAGGCGATGGAAGGGACGGCAGGGGTTCCTAGAGTCACCCCCGAGGTTCCCTCTCCCTCTCCGTCCCCTTCAGGGAACCTCTCCCGGGTGGCCCGGATTTACAGTGCCATGGAGCCGAAGGATGCGGCGAAAATCTTGGAGCAATGGAGCGATGAGGAGGTGGTGCAGGTTCTTTCCGCCATGAAAGAGCGAGATGCGGCCCGGATTCTCAACGCCATGAGTGTGGAGAAAGCTGCGTCGGTTTTGAAGAAAATGCGTGAGGGGAGGTGACAGGGTGAGCGGTTTTTGCTGTATTCCCAGTATCCCGGTCCTTGAGGGATCCGTACCGGGCGAAAGCTCAGTCAAAAAGGCCACACCGGCGGGCGCAGGGGACTTTAGCGCATTCCTCGATACGTACTTGAGTAGTACCGGTCTTTTCGCCGTACCATCCCCGTTCCCTGTGGTGAAGTCCTGTAGCGCTTCGTGCGGGAACACAGAGAGCGCAGAGAATGCGCCCCTTCCGTGTCCTCTGAGCACCCAGAGTAACGTATCCCTGAGTTGCCCGGGTGTGACTTCCCTGGGGGTAGAAGGAGTCCAGGATTCCCTGCAGGAGTTTTCCACGCTCCTTTCCGATGCCCTGGAGATGGTGGAGAACTTCACCGTGACGCTTCGCCTTGGGGAAGGCAATGTGACCGTGAGTGGTGCCCGGGATGCAAACGGGGTGTTCTCGTTCTCCATCGAGGGGGAAAAGGAAGCCCTTGTGGAGTTCTTCACCATGCTCTTTGAGAACCTCAGGACGTGGATTGCGGAGAACTCAGAGGAAAAGCCTCAGTGTGCCAGGCTCCAGTGCGGATGGTCTTTGCCAGAAAACGGACAGAACGAAGCTGCGGTATCCTCCGTGGAGGTGACGGATGTTCCCGTTCAGGAAAGTATGGATGAGCCAGAAGCTGTGCTGGAGAACGCTTCCTCTCCGGTCACCGGGGATGAGCCCCCAACCCAGGATGTCCCTCTTCCTTTGACCACTGAGGGTGAACTCCCAATCCAGGACACTGCTCCTTCTTTGGCCGCCGAAGGCGAGTCTCTGGTGCAGGATGGCTCTTCTGAAGGTGAAGACGAAGCCTTCGTGGAAGCACCTGAAGCTTCTTCCCGGAAGCACCCCGGGCTCTCTCAGCAGGGAGACTCTGCGACTTCCCCGGAGACAGCCACGTCTTTCAGGGGAAAGGCTGCCACCCCGGTCCTTGGGGTGAGGAAAGACACGGCGAAAGACAGCACCACCTCTTCTGAGGAAGGCATGACGCCTTCTTTCGTCCCGGCAAGGAATGCGGAGCACGCGATATCTCAGGACGTCAGGGTTTCGGTGGCCTCTCCCAAAGACTTTGCCAAGGTCTTTGAAGAAGTGCTGAAGGTGGCCTCGGAAACCAGAGGTCAGAAGGAAGTGGTGCTCCGTCTTGAGCCGGAACACCTTGGGACTATCGTCGTCCGCCTTGAGGAGCAGGAAGGGCAGATTCGCTGCTTCTGGGAAGTGTCAAACCCTGAAACCCGGGAACTCCTCCTAAAATACCTGCCAGTCCTTGAGGCGCATTTCGACGCTTTGGGGATGCCTTTTGCGAATTTCTTTGGAGATGGTCAGAACACGTACGCTTTTTCGAACTTCCAGTGGACCAGGGCTCTGGAGAGGGACGGAGATGACGAGGTACCTTTTGAGGATCCAGAAGTTTCTCAAGTGAATTTCCTGGTATAGGGGTGAGGGCGATGGCACCGCTTTCTGGAATCCAGGGTGTGTCTTCGGGAAACGTCACGGAAACCACGGCATCAAAAAGCCGGACAACCCTTGACAAGTACGCTTTTCTGAAACTCCTTGTGTACCAGCTCCGGTACCAGAACCCCCTGGAGCCCCTGGGAGATCAGGAACTTGCTCTGCAGCTTGCCCAGTTCTCAACAGTTGAGGGCATTCAGAACCTGAACAAAAGCATGGTTGCTCTTCTCCTCGTCCAGGCAGGGAACCTGGTGGGGAAAACGGTAACCCTGAAGGATGGAACGAGTGGAGTTGTCTCAGGGGTGGTGCTTCGGGATGAAACAGTGTACGTGCTTTTGGGGGATTCGCCGTACCCGATGACAGACCTCGTGGGGGTTGAGGGTGCATGATTGAACGGGTACGAGGCATTGCCGAAGGTTCTCGGAGTTCTCCCCCACAGAAGGGCAGCGCCCTTCCTTTTGAGCGCATCCTTGACCAGGAAATCACCTTTTCGGTGCACGCAAGGCGAAGACTCGAGGAACGGGCAATCCCGCTCTCTCAGGAAGTCAGAGAGAAACTCGAGGAAGGTCTCCGGACCCTTGAGGCAAAAGGTGGCAGAACGTCTCTCATCGTTATCGACGGTGTTGCCTTTGTGGTGAACGTTCCGGAGCGCACCGTCATCACCTGTGTGGAGAACGAAAATCGGGTCTTTACCCATATCGATTCTGCGCTTTTCATGAATACGGCAGGCCGGTCCGCGGAGTCGGGGGCCTGCGGAAGGGGGGTTCGAAAGCCATGATGCGGTCGTTGTTTTCCGGGGTCTCCGGTCTCAAGAACCACCAGACCCGGATGGACGTTATCGGCAACAACATCGCCAACGTCAACACGGTGGCCTTCAAGGCCAGCCGGGTGACGTTTGAGGACATCCTGAGCCAGACCATTGAGGGTGCCCGGAGCCCCCAGGCTGGGGGAGCCGGAGGGGTGAACCCCAAGCAGGTGGGCCTTGGGGT
Source organism: Candidatus Caldatribacterium saccharofermentans OP9-77CS (assembly GCA_000347575.1). GTDB lineage: Bacteria > Atribacterota > Atribacteria > Atribacterales > Caldatribacteriaceae > Caldatribacterium > Caldatribacterium saccharofermentans. Next base: position 3,963 of record APCU01000093.1, read on the forward strand.
GCGCATTGGCAGCATCGACACCCTCTTCACCCAGGGAGGGTTACAGACAACCGATAACCCCACGGACTTTGCCATCCAGGGGGATGGGTTCTTCGTGGTGAGCGACGGGCGCCAGGTGTACTACACCCGGGATGGCGCCTTCAAGCTCTCTGCCGATGGTTCGCTCGTGAACGCAAGCGGCCTGAGGGTTCAGGGATGGCTGGCTGATGCCAATGGAGTCATCGATACCACAAAAGCCCTCCAGGATATCTTTATCCCTGTGGGGGCCCAGATGAAGCCAAAGGCCACGGAAAACATCGCTTTTGAAGGGAATCTCAACGCCAATGCTCAGGAAAACGATACCTGGGTGACCAGTGCCCAGGTGTACGATTCTCTGGGGAATGTCCACACCCTCACCGTCACCTTCACAAAGACGGCGAATGCCAATGAGTGGACCTGGGAGGCTACTCTTGATGGGGGAGGAGCAGGAGGCTCCGGGACCATTACCTTTGGGCCTGACGGTCTTGTGGCTTCAGGAGGCACAGGAACGGCGACGTTCGCCATTCCCGGGGCTAACGCGCTGAATCTTGCCATCGATTTTTCGCGCTCACCCAGTTTGGTGGGAACCCCTCAGCGTACATCAGCTTCCAGGATGGGTACGAAGCAGGGTCTTTGGATATGGTGACCACAGACTCCAACGGGGTCATCACCGGGATTTTTACAAACGGCCAGTCCAAACCCCTAGCCCAGATTGCCCTGGCCACGTTCCCCAACCCCGGGGGACTGCTCAAGCAAGGTGGTAACCTCTACCAGATTTCCAACAACTCCGGGCTTCCGAGCATCGGTCCGGCGAACTCCGGCGGCCGGGGGAGCATCGCCGTGGGAGCTCTGGAGATGTCCAACGTTGATTTGGCCCAGGAGTTCACCAATATGATCGTCACTCAGCGAGGGTTCCAGGCCAATTCCCGGGTCATCACTACATCCGATGAAATGCTCCAGGACCTCATCAACATCAAGCGGTAAGGTGAGGGGGAGGTTTCCTCCCCCCTTCTGGGGGTGAGAGGGAGTGATTGCGCTCACGAGGCTCAATGGCTCGGTGTTCGTGCTCAACGCAGACCTTATCGAGACCATTGAAGCCACGCCGGATACGGTCATTTCCCTGGTGACGGGGAAAAAGTACGTGGTGCGGGAAAAAGTCGAGGAGGTGATCGACCGGATCGTGGAATTCCGGAGGAAAACGGGAGTGGGGAAGATTCTCATCGGAACCCTGGAGAAAGGAACGGAGGAGTAAGCCATGGACATAGCGACGCTGGCCGGACTCGGTATCGGAATTGTTCTTGTTTTCTGGGGCATGCTGAGCTCTGCCGGAGGGAACATGCAGATTTACATCAACATCCCCTCTATCCTCATCACTGGTGGGGGAACGCTGGCCGCCACCATGATCAGCTTTCGCCTCAACCAGGTGATGAAGGCCATGAAGCTCTTCCAGATTGCCATGCAGGAGAAACTCCCCGATCCTTCAGAAATCATCGGGACGCTTGTGGCGCTGGCGGAGAAGGCCCGAAAAGAGGGGCTTCTTGCCCTTGAAGAGGAGGCTGAACGCCTCAACGACCCCTTCTTCAAGAAGGGTATTCAGCTTGTAGTGGACGGTACAGACCCCCAGCTCCTCAAAAGCATCCTTGAAACGGACTCCTCTTCATGGAGGAACGCCACAAAACCGGACGGGCAGTGTTTGAAACCATGGCGAGTTTTGCCCCAGCTTTTGGGCTCATCGGAACCCTCATCGGCCTTGTGGCCATGCTCGTTCACCTTGATGACCCCAAGAAGGTCGGGCCGGGGATGGCGGTGGCTCTCCTCACCACCCTCTACGGGGCGCTCATCGCAAACCTCTTCTGCCTTCCGGTGGCGAACAAACTCAAACTCCGCAGTTCCCAGGAGGTACTCCTCAAAGAGGTCATCATCGAGGGCATCCTCTCCATCCAGGCTGGGGATAACCCGAGGATTGTTGAGGAGAAACTCAAGTCCTTCTTTGCTCCAGAAGTTCGGGAGCAGTTTGAACGGACCCGGGAGGGTCAGGAGCGGGTCATTCCCCTCCGGCAAACAAGAGAGGCGTGAGGTGAGTTCCAGTGCCGAAGAGACGCGAGGAAGAGGTACCACCTGGTGCACCGCTCTGGTCGCTGACCTATGGGGATTTCATGTCGCTACTTCTGTGCTTTTTCGTTCTTCTCTTTGCCCTTTCCACCATTGACGTTGCCCGGTTCAAGGAGATTGTGTCCTCCATTCAGGGAGCCTTAGGTGTCCTTGAAGGAGGGCCGCGGGTCTTCCACCCCTCGGAAATTCCCGTTCCTAAACCTCCGAGCCAGCTCAGTCCCTCAGGGGTGGTGCAGCTGAAACTCGTCGGGCTCATGAAGGAAATTGAGCGGAAACTCATCCAGGAAGCGCAACTCTCACCGGAAAAGGTGAGCGTTCGGATTGACGAGCGAGGGCTTGTGGTGACCTTCCTCGATAACGTCTTCTTCGACATCGGCAGAGCGAACCTCCGTCCGGAGATGATTCCAGTTCTCGATGCCCTTGCTGAAGTCCTGAAGAAGATTCCCAATGCTGTCCGCATTGAGGGGCACACCTGTGATCTCCCCATCAATACACCTCAATTCCCCTCAAACTGGGAGCTCTCCGCGGCCCGAGCCATTGCCGTTTTGCGGTACCTCGTCGAGAAGCAGGGGATTCCCCCCGAGCGTCTCATTGCGGTAGGATATGGAGAGTACCGTCCTCTTGTTCCCAACACGAACGAAGAGAACCGGCGGAAGAACCGGAGGGTTGAGGTGGTTATCCTCCGGGAGGAGTAAGGAGGAAGAACCGATGGCGAAGAGAGCGGAAGAGGTTGCCGGAGAGAAAAAGAAAGAAAAGAAGGGATTTTCGCTGAAGAGCATCCTGCTTATCCTTGTCCTCGCCATGGTGGGCTTCATGGGGTACAATTTCCTGAAACAGAGTGGATTCCTTGCGCCAAAAGAAGATGCACCCAGAAAGGTTCGGGCAAAGGAGCCCATCATCTACACCTTTGAGGGGAATTTCCTTGTGAACCTTGCGGACAAGGACAACCTCCGTTACCTCAAGGCGGTGATTAGCGTCGCTCTCTCGAACCAGAGAGCCGAGGACGAACTCCGGAAAAAGAGTGTGGAGATTCGGGACGCCATCATCATGATTCTCAGTGCCCAGACTTCTGAGGACCTGGCGACTCCCGAAGGAAAGGAACGCCTGAA
>APCU01000094.1 GCA_000347575.1 Candidatus Caldatribacterium saccharofermentans OP9-77CS
CGGTCCTGCAGAACCCCCTGCTCCCCGGGGAGCAGGGGGTTCTGAGAAGCTCGCGCTGGCAAAGCTCATATTGGGGAGGAGAAATGGGTGGGTAGCTTTATAAAGTCATTCATAAAGTACTTTGTGGGGAGGTTTGTTGTTTGTCTGCTGGTTATTTTTGTGGGAGTAACCATCACCTTTTTGATTCCAAGACTCATCCCAGGGTCGAACCCGGCTGAGATTGCTGTCAGGAGAATCCAGATGGTTGGGGCTTATTTGCCTCCTGAAAGCGTGGAAAAGATGAAGGACGCACTCTTGAAGCTTTACGGCCTGGAAGGATCGATGATTCAGCAGTATTTTTCTTACTGGAGGGGATTGCTTAAGGGTGATTTGGGCCCCTCGTTTGCATCCTTTCCGACACCCGTTACTTCGTTGATTTCGAAATCGCTCCCCTGGACAGCGGGATTACTTGCTTTAACGGCCACGATATCCTGGTGTGTGGGAACCCTACTTGGGGGTATAGCCAGTTACAGGGGTAAAGGTTTGTGGGTGAGAATTTTTGAGATAGTTTCTAACGCCGTAAGGCCTATCCCCTACTATATCCTTGCCCTTGTCCTTCTCGTAATTTTTGCCTATGTTTTGCGGTATTTTCCCACTGGAGGTGCCTTCCAGATAGGGCTTACTCCTTCCATGAGCTGGGCCTTTTTCAAAAGCGTTCTCAAGCATGGGTTTTTGCCGGCTCTTTCGTTAATCATCGTGGGTGTAGGTGCCTGGTTCATCAACATGAGGAATCTCGTTTCTAACGTCATCCACGAGGATTTTGTGGTATTTGCGAAGCAGATGAGGCTGAAAGAATCGATACTTTTGAGAAGTTACGTAATGAAGGCCGCCATGCCTGCTCAGTTAACGGGACTTGCTCTGCAGCTTGGGACAGTTTTCAGCGGGACCATCATTACGGAAATCGTTTTTTCGTATCCGGGCCTGGGGACCTTGGCTTTCACGGCCATAATGCAGAATGACTATAACCTGGTCATGGGTATCACCCTGTATTCAATAGTGGCGATAGCATTTGCAACGCTACTCGTGGATCTCCTGTTGCCCCTTGTTGACCCCCGTATCCAGTATACGGGTGGTGCTGCTTAATCAAGCTGGAGGTGCGACGGAATGCCTGTTGTTGCAATGTCGAAAACAGTGGTTCGATTGTTTGAACGGGATGTGCGATTCAAAATTTCTTTGCCCGTTCTCATTGCGCTGGTAGTTTTTGCAGTGTTGTCGACCTTCTCTCCCTATGACCCTCGTGCGTCCTATTACGTTCCGATTAACCGCCCGCCCTCATGGAGCCACCCTTTCGGGACGAATGGAAGGGGACAGGATCTTTTCTGGATTATGACCTTTGCGCTTAAGAATTCGCTTATCTTTGGCCTGGGGGTGGCTGCGCTTTCTCGCCTCATAGCGATGATGGTTGGCATTATCGCGGGGTATAAAGGAGGGGCAATAGACCAGGCACTCATCCTTTTTTGCGACTCTCTGATTGTCTTGCCCATTTTTCCAATACTGATATTCTTAAAGCTTCTGGCAAAGGAAATGAGTTTTCCGATGCTTGCCATAGTGCTGGCCTTTTTTGGGTGGCCCTGGGATGCAAGGCTGATAAGGTCCCAGGTTCTGGGTTTGAGAGAGCGGAAGTTTACGGTTACCGCCCTGTTCTCGGGGAGAAGCACTTTGGGGCTGGTCTTCCAGGAGTACCTGCCCCATGTTCTTCCCATTGTATTTGCAACGACCATTAATAACATGCTCTGGTCGCTTGGTCTCGAGGTAACTCTGTCGGTCCTTGGTCTTACCCCCTTAGATGTCCCAACCATGGGAACCATAACGTACTGGGCAATACAGCAACAGGCCCTGGTGATGGGTGCCTGGTGGTGGATTCTTTTCCCGGTGTTGTTCGTAATTCTCCTTTTCACGTCGCTTTACCTTCTCTTCGTCAGCATGACCGATTTCATCAGTCCGCAAGCGAGGGTAGTGACCCAATGAGCGTTGACCAGAAAGTCATTCAGAAAACCGGAAGGCGAGAAACCATTCTCTTAGAGGTGGAGAATCTCAGAGCGTACTATATTACCGAGCAGTTCGGGGTTGCCAAGGAAGTTAAGGCTGTTGAGGGTGTATCGCTGAGCATAGAGGGGAGCAACTTCCTGGCGATTGTAGGGGAATCTGGTTGTGGCAAGACTACCTTGGCAAGGGTCCTGTACGGAGCAGTGGGGTCATCCCTTTTGGTTAAGGAGGGAAGGGTTCGCTATCGCTTTGGCGACCAGGATTACGAGCTGTCTCCCACGAAGAATACCCTGAAGGATGCCTGGTGGAAGAAGATTTCCTGTGTTCCTCAAGGTTCGTTGAGTGCGCTCAATCCTGTCAGGAGACTAAGGGACATTTTTTACGATTTGACAACGTCTCATGGTGTGGCGTTCGACGAAGAGAAAATCAAGAGCCATTTGGAGATGGTGGACCTCCCTTCTTATGTTTTGCGGGCTTACCCGTTTGAACTTTCGGGGGGCATGAGGCAGAGAGTGGTCATAGCGCTGGCTACCTTCCTGAATCCGGCTGTGATTATTGCAGACGAACCGACGTCTGCCCTTGATGTTGTTACCCAGAAGAACATTCTGCAGCTTTTAAGTGACATCCAGGCTGCCCTTGGGAGCATGATTGTCTTCATCACCCACGATATCTCGCTGATTCCCGGCCTGGCAAACATGATGGCAGTCATGTATGGTGGATGCATCGTAGAATACGGCCTGACGGAGTCTGTTTTCACTAATCCACTTCATCCCTATACCCGGTTTTTGCTTTCGTCGATGCCTGTTATAGGCGATAAGACGGAAAGGAAACCCATACCAGGTAGTCCGGTCAGTCTTATTGATCCGCCCGAAGGTTGCAGGTTTTACCCAAGATGCTCGCAGGGTAAAGACGTGTGTGCTGAGCTTAGGCCCGACTTGGTCGAGGTGGATTTCCAGCACTGGGTTGCGTGTTATTTGTACAGATGAAAGCTTGACAGGTGGTGGTCCCGGACTGGGTGACAGCAAATAGGGTCTTCTCGGGCATTCCGAACATGGAGGACAAAGAAAGAGATTGAAGGGGACTGTGGGTGTGGGTTTCTTGAGATGTTTTCTGTCTTTGTTTTTCATTTTGTCCCTCCCCTCCTTTGCTCTTGCCTCGGAGTACCGCCTTGTTATCGATACCTCGAAGAAGGGTCCCGAGATTCCTCGAACGCTCTATGGCATCTTCTTTGAGGACATCAACCATGCTGCCGATGGGGGGATATACGCGGAGCTTGTGCGAAACCGCTCCTTCGAGCACCGGAACCCTTCCGAGGGCTGGATGTTCTCTGGAGATGAGGGTGTGTGCTTTGGCATTGAAGACGATACTCCTTTAGCACCACAGAATCCCCACTATCTCCGGGTTGTGTTTCCTCCCTCGGGAGGCAGGGGCAGGGTGGTCAACGAGGGGTACGATGGGATCCCACTTGAAGCGGGGAAGACGTACCGCTTCTCCCTCTTTGCCCGGATGGAGGGGAAATCTCTGGGGATCGTGCGGGTGGGCCTTGAAGATGTGGCAGGGAAAACGTACGCCGAGGGGGAAATTCCCGTTCTTGTCCCAGAATGGAGGGAATACACCCTCAGGCTCTCTCCCCGGGAGAGCTGTCCTTCAGCCCGTCTTGTTCTGCATGTGGAAGGCCAGGGAGCCATGACCCTCGACATGGTCTCCCTCTTCCCCGAAGATACCTGGAAAGGCAGGGCCAACGGTTGGCGCCGGGACCTTGTGGAGATGCTTGCAGCACTTCAGCCGGGATTTCTCCGCTTTCCCGGGGGATGTATCGTGGAGGGGCATCGCCTCGAGAACGCCTATCGCTGGAAGAAGACCATTGGCCCTGTGGTGGAGCGACCGACTCAGTGGAATCTCTGGGGGTACCATCAGTCTTTCGGTCTGGGGTTTTTCGAGTACTTTCTCCTTGCTGAGGACCTCGGGGCGGAACCTGTGCCGATTCTCAACGCAGGGATTTCGTGCCAGGTTCGGGGAGCAGAGTTCGTCCCCCTTGAGGAGATGGATGAATGGGTCCAGGATGCCCTGGATCTCATCGAGTACGCAAATGGACCGGCAACGAGTCCCTGGGGGAAAGTGCGGGCAGAAAGTGGCCATCCGGAACCCTTTGGGTTGAAGTATTTGGGTATCGGCAACGAGAACTGGGGAGAGGAGTATTTTGCGCGCTTTGCCCTCTTCCAGAAAGCCATAAAAGAGCGGTTCCCCGATATCCAGCTCATTCTTGCCAGCGGAACCTCTCCCGCTGGCCCAATTTTTGAAAAAGCCTGGGAGTGGGCAAAGACCCACGGGGTTGACATCGTCGATGAGCACATGTACATGCCTCCCCAGTGGTTTCTGGCCAATGCCAGCCGGTACGATACCTACGACCGCAAGGGCCCGAAAGTCATGGTGGGGGAGTATGCAGCCCACACCCTGGGGCGGAGGAATACCCTCGAGGCGGCTTTAGCCGAGGCAGCGTTCATGACCGGGATTGAACGCAACGCCGACGTCGTCGTTATGGCTTCCTATGCTCCCCTCTTCAACCGGGTGGGGTGGTCGCAGTGGGTTCCGGACCTCATCTGGTTCGATAACCTTCGGGTCTTCGGAACCCCGAGCTACTACGTCCAGTACCTTTTCAGCACGAACCTCGGGGACTTCGTCCTCCCTTCCACTCTTGAGTGTCCCAAAGAAGAGGATTTTCCGCCCATCCGGGGTTCTGTGGGTCTGGGGAGCTGGGGGACCCAGGTGGCCTTTGACTTCGTGCGGGTTCTGGATCCCGGGGGGAATGTGCTTTTCGAAGAGGGCTTTGAGGGAGGACGGAGGTGGAGGTGGTATCGGGGCGTCTGGGAAGCACGGGGTGGGCTTTTGCGACAGCGAAGTTTTGGTGAAGACTGCCGGGTTTATCTTGGAGAAAAGCCCTGGGGTGACTGCATCGTTGAGGTTTTGGCAAAGAAAATCGGCGGCAGTGAGGGATTCCTTATTTTCTTTGGGGTTCAGGATGACTTTAACTACTACCTCTGGAACGTTGGGGGCTTTGGCAACACGGTTTCCGTAGTCGAGAAGGCCATTGCGGGACAAAAAATCGCCCTCAGCAAAAGCGTTCCCCTGACGATTGAGAACGATCGCTTCTACCGTCTGCGAATCGAGGTCTCAGGGCGAAGGATTCGCTGCTTTCTTGATGGCACCCTCATTCACGAGGTTGAGGACACAACGGGCCTCAAATCCCTGTACCATGTGGCGAGTTTCGACAGGGATTCAGGAGACATCATCATCAAGGTGGTCAATCCTTTCCCCGAGGAGAAACACACCGTGGTTACCATCTCCGGTGAGGTGAAGCTGACCGGGAAAGGAAAGGCCCTGGTGCTTGCGGGAGATCCCAGAGACGAAAATAGCTTCCTGAACCCTTTCAACGTCGTTCCTCGCGAGATGCCCCTTTCCGGCCTTTCTCGCTCCTTTTCCCATGTTTTCCCACCTTTTTCGGTCACCATCCTGAGGATTGAAACCCTTGAAGGGAGGAAGGACGATGAACGCTCACGTGAAAGTCTGGGGAGTGAAAACCGGAACCATTAGTCCACTCATCTACGGGCATTTCATCGAGCACCTCGGCCGGTGTATCTACGGTGGAGTGTTCGACGAAGACTCGCCTCTCGCAGACTCTTCGGGGTTCCGCAAAGATGTTCTTGAGGCGGTGCGGCGTATCAAATGTCCTGTACTCCGCTGGCCCGGAGGGAATTTTGCTTCGGCCTACCACTGGGAAGACGGTATCGGTCCCAGGGAAAGACGACCAAAGCTCATCAACTACGTCTGGGGAGGCATTGAGACCAATCGCTTCGGGACGGATGAGTTCATAGAGTACTGTCGAAGGATTGGGGCCGAGCCGTACCTTGCGGTGAGCCTTGGGACCGGGACTCTGGATGAGGCCCTGCACTGGCTGGAGTACTGTAACCTCGATACCCCCACAAAGTACGCCGAGATGCGCAAAACGTTTGGCCATCCCGAGCCGTACCGGGTGAAGTACTGGGGCGTGGGCAACGAGGTCTACGGACCGTGGCAGGTGGGGCACTGCAGTGCCCGGGAGTATGCGGAGAAACTCCGCCAGTTTGCCATGTTCATGAAGGCCCTGGACCCTTCAATCCAGATTATCGCCGTTGGGGCCGATGACCCGGAATGGGACCTCACCGTTCTCAAGCACGCCGGGAAGGTCATCGACTTCATCTCCATCCATCAGTACCACGGGTCTGAGGACTACTATGAAACCGTTGCGGCAGCCTATTACGTGGAAGAGCGCCTGAAGCTCCTTGCCAGCCTCATCAAGAGCACCCGCATGGACCACGTGAAGATTGCTTTTGACGAGTGGAATGTCTGGTACCAGGTGGACCCGGAGGAGGAGGCCCGGGAAAAGGGCATCGTCTACCTTGAGGAGCCCTATACCCTGAAGGATGCCCTCTTCGCCGCAGGGATTTTCCTTGTTCTACACCGCTTAAGCGACGTTGTGGGTATGGCAAACCTCGCTCAGATGGTGAACGCCCTGGGGATGATCAAGACCCAGAAAGACGCCATGGTCCTCACCCCCATCTACCACGTCTTTGACCTCTTTGTGAACCACACGGGAACTGTGCGGCTTGGGTGCGAGGTCCTGGCGGACTCCTATGCCATCCGGGCAAAGAGCTTCCTCAAGGGTCGGAGCTCCTTTGCCCTGGAGCGGGTCCCCTACTTTGATGCCTCGGCAACGTATGATCCCTCCCGGAATGTCCTCTCGCTGGCCATGGTGAATTTCCACAGAGACGAACCCTGCGAGGTTGCGGTGGACTTCTCTGATGTTCCTGCAGGGAAGGAGGGGCAGCTTTTTGAGCTGACCGCTCCGGATGTTCTTGCCGGGAACGATTTTGCCTCTCCAAACCGGGTGGTTCCGGTATCCCGCGCCGTTGCCCTCTCGGAAAGCTCGTACTCCCTTCCTCC
>APCU01000095.1 GCA_000347575.1 Candidatus Caldatribacterium saccharofermentans OP9-77CS
CCGGGAGGGTTCTCTCTGCACTACGAGGAGGAGGTGGATCTTAACACCATGAATTTCCACCTCAAAAGGTGGACTGAAAAGGTGTATAATCGGAAAAGACCGCACTGGAGTTTGGGGAAGGAGTCCTTGGGAGTACCTGAGGGATACTGGATTTGTTGAGTGTCCCACATGATATGAACCCGTACAACCTATTGACAGCAGTGCATCGTTCTCCGTATAATTAGCTTTGCCGCTGAAGGCAAACTCAGAGAACACCCAGAGCCGGGTGGAAAGCCTGCGATAAGGCGCTTTTGCTCCGAGGGTGGGGCAAAAGCGCCTATTTTTTCTCGAAAGGGGGTTTCTTTTGTGCCCTGTAGCTGCAAAACTCCAGAGGATGTTCTGCGTGTTTGCAAGGAGAATCGGGTGAAATTCATCCGTCTCTGGTTCACCGACGTTTTGGGAAGCCTGAAGAGCTTTGCCATTCCCTTCGAAGAGCTTGAAACCGCGCTCTACGAAGGCATGGGTTTTGACGGGTCCTCCGTCAAGGGTTTTGCCCGTATCGATGAAAGCGACATGGTTGCCCTTCCCGATCCTGCTACTTTTCAGCTCCTCCCCTGGCGTTCTGGGGAAGAGAAAGTGGGCAGGATGTTCTGCGACATCCTGAATCCTGATGGGACCCCCTTTGAGGGGGATCCAAGGTATGTTCTCAAGAGGAACCTGAAAAGGCTTGCCGAGAAGGGCTATACCTTCTACGTTGGACCGGAGCTCGAGTTTTTCTACTTTAAAAGTGATAAGGAGCCCGTTCCCTTGGACAGGGGAGGGTATTTCGACCTCACCACCCTCGATGCAGCCTCAGACCTCAGGCGGGACACCATCCGTACTTTAGAAGAAATGGGCATACGAGTGGAATACAGCCACCACGAGGTAGCGTATTCGCAGCATGAAATCGACCTTCGCTATGCCGATGCCCTCACCATGGCCGATAACGTCATGACCTATCGCATCGTGGTGAAGGAAATTGCCCAGAAATACGGAGTTTACGCCACCTTCATGCCCAAACCCATTATGGGTATCAATGGATCCGGGATGCACACCCATCAGTCACTCTTTCGTGGCGATACCAACGCCTTTTTCGATCCCCATGATCCTTATTTCCTCTCGGATGTGGCCAAGAAGTACATCGCTGGAATTCTGCGCTATGCTCGGGAAATTGCTCTGGTTACCAACCAGTGGGTGAATTCCTACAAGCGTCTTGTGCCGGGATACGAAGCACCGGTGTATATCTGTTGGGCCCGAAGAAACCGTTCCGCCTTGGTCCGGGTGCCGATGTACAAACCAGGAAAGGAGAAGGCGACCCGGATTGAAGTGCGGCATCCTGACCCCGCCTGCAATCCCTACCTTGCCTTTGCGGTGATGCTTGCCGCCGGTATGGCAGGAGTGGAGGGAAACTATGAACTTCCCGAACCAGTTGAAAGAGACGTTTACCACATGAGTCCTGAGGAACGGAAAGCACTGGGCATTGAGTCGCTCCCGGGAAGCCTGAAGGAAGCCATTGATTGTGCCCTGGAGAGCAAACTCCTTAGGGAGACCCTGGGAGAGCACGTATTCACGTACCTTATCGAGAGTAAACTCGTAGAATGGGACGAATACCGTGTGGTTGTGCATCCCTATGAAATAGAACGGTACCTCCCCATTTTATAGGAGGGCGTTATGGAGAGATTATGGCGGGTTCCTTCAGGATGCGCTGTTTTTGGCATCCTTAACCAGGATGGCCGGCGGATTTCAGGAGAAACCGTCATTCGAGCTATGGCGGTGATGCACGAGCGTTCCAACGGGCTTGGAGGAGGGTTCGCCGCTTATGGTATCTATCCTGAGTACTCCGAGCTCTATGCCTTCCACGTGCTGTACGACGATCCCCACCGCCGCCCGGATCTTGAGACATACCTCAAGGAACGCTTTGTCATAGAGAAGGCGGAAATCATCCCTACCCGAAAAACTCGGGCTATTCCAGCATACCCCCTTTTTATCCGGTACTTCCTCCGGCTGCGGGGGACGGAGGGCGATGAAGAGGATGAAGTCGTCCGGGTTGTTATGGACATCAATGCCCACTTCCCCGGGGCTTATGTTATCTCAAGCGGGAAGAACATGGGGATTTTCAAGGGTGTAGGATACCCGGAAGACATTGGCGAGCTCTTTCGCCTTGACGAGTACGAGGGATACTGCTGGATTGCTCATGGGCGCTTTCCTACCAACACCGCCGGCTGGTGGGGAGGTGCCCACCCCTTTGGGTTGCTCTCGTTTTCCGTGGTGCACAACGGGGAGATTTCCTCTTACGGCATCAACCGGAGATACCTCCAGAACTTTGGGTATTGCTGTACGTTGCAAACGGATACCGAGGTCATCGCCTACCTTGTGGACCTCCTGGTGCGGAGACATGGCGTTCCTGTGGAGTGGTTGGGAGCAATTCTTGCCGCTCCCTTCTGGGAGCAGATCGATGCTATGGAGGAGCCTAAAAAAAGCCTGTACCGGGCATTGCGTATAACCTATGGTGGGGCCCTTCTCAACGGTCCTTTCAGCATTATTGTGGGCTTTCCCGGAGGAATGTTTGGCCTTGTGGATCGGATAAAACTCCGTCCTATGGTGGCGGCCTGGAAGAGGGAGGTTTTCTACCTTGCAAGTGAAGAGGCTGCTGTGCGGGAGGTGGAACCGAGCCCTGAGAGAGTGGTGGAACTGAGGGCCGGGGAAGTGGTGGTCGGACGCGTAGGGGAGAAGGTCATCCATGGCCAAAAGCTTGCTCTTTCCAGAGTTTAAGATTGTGCGGGACGACAGCCGGTGTATTCGCTGTCAGGTGTGCGTGCGCCAGTGTGCTCATGACGTACACAGCTGGGACGGCGAAAGCGATGAAATTCTGAGCGATGAGGTGCGCTGTGTAGGGTGCCAGCGCTGTGTCACCCTGTGTCCCACTCAGGCCATTGACGTGGTACGGCGAGAGCCCGGTTTTCGGGCGAATGCCAACTGGGGCGCCAATCACCTCCGCAATCTCTACAAGCAGGCCGAGACCGGGGGAGTCATCCTTACCGGCATGGGTTGCGACCTTCCCTACCGGATTTACTGGGACCATCTGGTGTTGAATGCCAGTCAGGTGACCAATCCCTCCATTGACCCTTTGCGAGAACCCATTGAGCTCCGAACGTTTTTGGGGAGGAAGGAGGAATGCCTTAACGTCGACTGGAATGGTGATCTCCCCGTTCTTCGCACGGTTCTTGCTCCTCAGCTTGAGCTGAAGGTGCCGGTGCTTTTTTCCGCCATGTCCTATGGGTCCATCAGCTACAACGCCTTTCGGTCTCTCGTGGAAGCAGCAGAAGAGGCAGGAACGTTCTGCAACAGTGGTGAGGGAGGGCTCCATCCAGACTTCTACCCCTGGGGGAAGAACATTATCGTACAGGTGGCTTCGGGTCGCTTTGGCGTGCACCCTGAGTATCTCCGGGTTGCTGCAGCCATTGAGATTAAAATTGGACAGGGAGCAAAACCCGGTATTGGAGGACATCTTCCTGGAGAAAAGGTCACGGCCGAGATTTCCCGAACTCGCCGTATCCCCGTAGGGAGTGATGCCATTTCCCCCGCTCCTCATCACGATATTTATTCCATTGAGGATCTGCAACGCCTGATATTCGCCTTAAAAGAAGCTACCGGGTACACCAAGCCAATTCTGGTGAAAATTGCCGCGGTGCATAACGTGGCAGCAATCGCCTCAGGGTGTGTGCGGGCGGGAGCGGACGTGGTAGTCATCGATGGGATCCGGGGCGGGACGGGTGCTGCTCCTCAGGTCATCCGGGACAACGTGGGCATTCCGATTGAACTTGCCCTGGCGCAGGTTGACGAACGATTGCGTCAGGAGGGGATACGACACAGGGCCTCCGTTGTTGTTGCCGGGGGCATTCGCTCAAGTGCCGATGTCATCAAGGCCATTGCTCTTGGGGCTGATGCAGTCTACATCGGTACCGCGGCCCTCGTGGCTTTGGGTTGCCACCTCTGTCAGAAATGTTACACCGGAAAGTGCAACTGGGGCATCGCCACCCAGGATCCCTACCTCACCAAGCGTCTCAACCCTAAGGTTGGAAAACGTCGATTAGTGAACCTCCTTCGGGCCTGGGCGATGGAAATCAAGGAAATGCTCGGAGGTATGGGGATTAATGCCATCGAGAGCCTGCGGGGGAACAGAGAGCACCTCCGGGCGGTGGGGCTTACCCAGGAGGAGATGCGTCTTCTTGGGGTGAAACCAGCAGGGGAAGGGTGGTGAAGATGAGAATACGGATTCATGAAGAATTCTGCATCGGATGTCGGCTGTGCGAGATTATGTGCATAGTGAAGCACTCCCGAAGTGGCAAAATTCTGAAGGCTTTTCGAGAAGAGCACCCCCGTCCCCTCCCCCGGGTACGGGTGGAAGAGGAGGGATACACCTCTTTTGCCCTCCAGTGCCGTCACTGTGAGGAAGCCCCCTGTGTCGAGAACTGTATGACGGGGGCTATGCACCGTGAGGAAGGAGTTGTTCTCTGCGACGAAGAGAAGTGCGTGGGGTGCCTCATGTGCGTGATGAGCTGTCCCTTTGGAGTCATTCAGCGAGGGGGCGAGAAAAAGGCGGTGAGTAAATGTGATCTCTGCGGGGGAAAAGGAACCCCACCTTGCGTGGAGTACTGTCCGAATGAGGCGTTGACCTATGAGTGAGAGAAGGGTCAGGTATCTTCTTGTAGGGTTTTCTGTAGCTTCCTGGTGGGCTGCTCGAAGCATTCAGGAGGAGGATGTAGAAGGGCAGGTTCTTGCCGTTAGTGAGGACGAAGAGCTGTATTCCCGTCCTCTGATCACCTATGCCCTGGGGAGAAGGATTCCGGGACCCGCGTACTGGGGCGATGTGGTCTGCAACCCTCGGGTGACGGTACTCTGGGGAAGGAAAGCGGTGGCCCTGGAAGCCGAAGAACGGGTGGTCCACCTTGATAGTGGGGAACGGATTGTTTTCGACCGAGCGCTTATTGCCACTGGGAGTGTCCCGATTGTTCCCTCTGTTGAGGGAAAGGAGCTTGAGGGAGTCTTCACTTTCACAAGGGGCAAGGACCTCCTGCAGGTTGAACGTTTTCTTGCCCGGTATCCGGTGGAAGAGGTACTCATTCTGGGAGGGGGATTTATCGGTCTGAAGACCTGTGAGGCGTTTCTGGACCGGGGATTCAGGGTTACCTTGGTGGAACTTGCACCCTGCCTTCTCCCGGCTATGCTTGATACTGCGGGCTCGAAGTATCTCGAGAGAGCCTTGAAGCAGGCGGGAGTCCGGGTCATCACGGAGAATACCGTTGCCTCCTTTGTGGACCGTGGAGGTCGTCTTTTTGGGGCAAGATTGCAGGGTGGGGAATTCCTGCGGGCTGACCTGGCCATTCTGGCCATAGGGGTTCGCCCCAACATTGAGTGGCTCTTGGACTCTGGCCTCTCTCTGGGGCGGGGGATCATGGTGGATGAACACCAGGAGACTTCCGTGCAAGGGATTTTTGCTGCTGGGGATGTGGCCGAAACAAGGCATTACATCACTGGAGAGCGGACGGTCGTGGCCATATGGCCTGAGGCGGTGCGTCAGGGGAAGGTAGCGGGGAAGAATATGGCTGGCAGGAAAGTACAGTATCCCGGGAGTCTCCCTCTCAATGTGGTTGAGATTGGAGACGTCCCTTTGGCATCCTGTGGAGTGGTCAATCCGCCTGATGATACCTTTGAGGTCCTTTCAAGGAGCGAAGGAGACCGGTATCGGAAATTCGTCCTCCTTGACGGTCGGCTTGTAGGGTTTGTTCTGGTTGGAGACATTGAAAAGGCCGGACTCTTCGTTCACCTTATCCGGGAACGTTTATCCCTTCACTCCCTTAAGGACAAGCTCCTGGATGAGCGCTTTGGCCTTATTGCTTTGCCCGCTGAGTATCGAAAACATCTTGTTCAGGGAGCTGGGGTCGAGGCATGAAAGTTCTGCATTGCCGGGGGAAGCACTACCGTGACGTGAACGCTCTGGTGGAAGAATGGTGGAAGGGAGGCTGCCGCCATATCGTGCTTGAGGAGGTGTGTGGCCACCGGTACCTCGGGAGGGCTCTTGAAGGGGAAGGTCGCATCGACATTAAGGGGATACCTGGGGACGATTTAGGTATATTCCTGAACGGTCCTTCCCTCTGGGTTTTTGGGAACGCCCAGGATGGGGTGGGAAACACCATGAACCAGGGGAAGATCGTGGTTCAGGGAGATGCGCGGGATATCCTCGGCCTGTCCATGCGGGGTGGAAAAATCTGGGTCAGGGGCAACGTGGGGTACAGGGTGGGTATTCATATGAAATCTTACGAAGATGAACATCCGGTGATCGTCATCGGGGGGGAAACGGGAGACTTTTTGGGAGAGTACATGGCTGGAGGGTTCATTGTGGTTCTTGGGCTCTGGACCCCGAAAGAGAAGTCCCCGGTGGGGCATTTTGTGGCCTCGGGGATGCACGGGGGGAAGATTTTCGTCCGGGGTACTGTTGCGCCATCTCAGGTGGGAGCAGGAATTGGCCTTGACATTCCCACGGAGGAAGAATTCAGGGAACTTGAGAAGTACCTTGAGGAGTTTGCCACTGACCTTGCTATCTCCCTTCCCCCCTTTGGCCGTCAGGATTTCATCAAGATTTTCCCCCGAACGACCCGTCCATACGGGAGACTCTACGCCTATTGAGGAAATTCCCCATTTCCTGCACTCACCCCGCAAGAAACTGCTAAAATAAAGGCAAGGGGGGTGAGAGGATGAACCGGTACCTCATGAACCCTGAACGGGTGAGGCGATATCTCAACCTCTGGATTGTCCGGGCAGTTTTCCGCTGGGTAACCCGC
>APCU01000096.1 GCA_000347575.1 Candidatus Caldatribacterium saccharofermentans OP9-77CS
ACACCTCCGCTCAGTGCTGCACGAAGTGCACCCCATCACAGGGGGCATCGATGAGGCGCTTGAGCTCGTCATCGAGTCTCGTGAGGGTGATGGAGAACCCACCCATCTCTAAAGAGGTGAAGAACTCCCCGATGTAGGTGCGGTGGATGCTGATATTCCTCTCTGCAAGGATTTCGGCGATTCTGCGGAAGGCGATGTACAGCTCAAGGAGGGAGGTGGACCCAAGGCCGTTCACAAGAACGAGGACCTCATCCCCTGAGCGGAAGGGGAGGTCTTCGAGGATGGCCTCCATCATGAGGGTCGTCACCTCATCGGCAGACATCATCCTGGTGCGTTGGATCCCCGGCTCGCCGTGGTGCCCCACCCCAATCTCCATCTCGTCCTCACCGATGGTGAAACTCGGCTTCCCGGTGGTGGGGAGGATGCAGGGGGTGTGGGCCACACCCATGCTCCGGGTGTTTCGGACAACCCGCTCTCCGACTTCCTTGAGCTTTGGGAGGTCTGCCCCCTCTTCAGCCAGAGCCCCAACCACCTTCCAGAGGACCACTTCTCCGGCCACACCCCGGCGGTTCTCCTCCCTGCCTTTCGGGCTTGAGGCCACATCGTCGTTCACGATGATGTGCTCTACAGGAATCCCCTCGGCTTCAGCGAGTTCTCTGGCCATGCCGAAGTTCATGACATCCCCAGAGTAGTTCCCAAGGCAGAGGAGCACTCCTTGACCGCTGTGCACGGCCTTGATGGCCTCATAGACCCTGGCAACTGGTGGGGCAGCGAAGATATCCCCCACCGCCACGGCGTCGACGAGTCCTTTCCCCAGGTAGCCGATGAAGGCCGGTTTGTGCCCTGAACCCCCTCCAGTGACGATACCCACTTTGCCTTTGACCGGGGCGTCTTTGCGGACGAGGACCCGCTCGGTTTCGAGGCGGCGGACTTTGTCAGGATGGGCCTTCACGAAGCCTTCGAGCATCTCCTCAATGAGGTTTTCTGGACGGTTGATGAACTTTTTCATTGCCTGCCCCTCCTCCTTTGCGCTGTCCCTATTGTCGCAGATAGACCCATGACCATCAAGACCCAAAAGACAAAACTTCCCGGAAAAGAACCCCCTTGCCCGGAAACTCCCTCTGTGGTACCTTTCCTTCGGACCATAGAAAACCAGGTGATGCCCATGCTCTTTGCCGGAATAGATGTTGGGTCACAGTCCACTGCCTGCGTCCTCTGGGATGGAAAAACCATCCGCGGCTTTGCGGTCCTCCCAAGTGGCGTCAACCCCAGAGAACGGGCGAAAGAGGCACTGAAACGGGCCCTCGAAACCGCAGGACTACTGGAGAAGGACTGCTTCATCGTGGCCACAGGTTACGGTCGTTACCAGGTTGAGGGTGCGCAGCTTGTGGTAAGTGAAATCACCTGCCAGGCCCAGGGGGTGGCGTACTTCTTTCCTCAAGCAAGGACGGTCATCGATATCGGAGGACAGGACAGCAAGGTCATTCGCCTCGGTGAGGGAGGACGGGTGCTTGACTTCGTGATGAATGACAAATGCGCCGCCGGAACGGGACGGTTCTTAGAACTCATGGCCCAGGTGCTTGAAATCAAGCTTGAGGACTACGGCACCCTCTTTGCCAGGGCCCGGGAACCCCTAACACTCTCTCAAACCTGCGCGGTTTTCGCCGAATCGGAGCTCATCGGATACATCGCTCAGGGGAAGCGCAAGGAGGACCTTGTGTGGGCCGTGGCCGCTTCGGTGGCTGAACGGGTGAAAGCCCTTGGGGAACGCCTGGGAATAGTTCCCCCTCTTGTGGTCACCGGGGGTGTGGCAAAAAACCAGGCCGTCCTCAAACTCCTTGAGGAACGCACCGGATGCGAGATTCTTGTGCCTCCTGAACCGCTCCTTACCGCTGGCCTTGGAGCATGCCTTGTGGCAGCGAAGAAGGCTTAGCCAGAAACCACGGCCTGATGTACCCTGCGCCAAAGGGCAATCCCTGCACCTTTGGGGAGACGAAGGAGTTCAAAAGACCCAGCGCCATTCCTCCTTGAGGGAAGGATTTGCCTTTTGTTGCTCTTGTGTCCCTCCGGGGAGTCTCAACCACCTGTGCCTGCGCTCCTTAAAAGGAAGTATACTCGGCAAAGACAGCCCCCGCAATCCCCAGAACGAAAAAAACGGATTACGCACAGATAGAACTGTGAATTGCCTCAAGAGGAGCTACAGGACCCCACCCGGACCAGGGTTACCCGAATGCCCAGGTCCTCGAGTTTTCTCACGAGAGTAGCATCGAGGTTCTCGTCGGTGAAAATCCTGTTCACCCTGGTGAGCTCGCAGATTTTGAAGAAGGCCACCTCCCGGAACTTCCGGCTCTCGGCAACGAGAATGACCTCCTGTGCCGAGGCAACCATGACCTTCTTGAGGTGGGCCTCGAGTTCAAAGACGTCGGCAAGGTACCCCTCGTCCACAAGGATTGCCCTGGCCCCCAGGAAGAGTTTGTCGGCGTAGTAGTTCCGCACCGCATTCTCCGCCTGAGGCCCGACAAAGGAGAAGGAGAGCGGGTGAAGGGTCCCACCGGTGGCAATGATGTTGAAATTGGGCTGCCTCGCCAGGCTCACGCAGATATCGAGAGAACTCGTGAGAATGGTCACCCGTCTGGCAGGGTCGATGTTCCGGGCAACCTGGAGGGCCGTGGTGCTGGCATCGAAAATCACCGAGTCTCCGTCCTCGATGATTTTTGCCGCCTCTTTTCCTATAGCCTCCTTCACCTCACGGTTCGTGATCTCCCGAAGTTCTACCGGAATCTCGACGTTACTCGTCTTCACCCGGGAGGCTCCCCCGTAAATCCGGCGGAGGAGTCCCTGTTTTTCGAGGACCCTCAGGTCCTGGCGGACCGTATCCTCGCTGACCCCAAACATCTCCGCAAGCTCTTTCACCGTGAGGGTCCTGCGGACTCCCAGAGCCTCGAGGATTTTGAGCCGCCGCTCTTCAGCAATGAGCCCTGCTCTTTTTGGCATAGGTCACGACCCCATCGTTTCCAGGATATTCCAGACTCAGAATCACCACCATCCCAATCCCGTAACATTTTGGAACTTCGAAGCTCAGTATCTTCCAGCCTCGTCAATCAGCCAATTCAGCTTTCTGCGATAATACGAAAATGCTTCAAAGCTCACCTCAGGAGGAATAAGGTGGTCTCCAAAAGGAATGTACCCACCGGTTCTCAAAACTTCGGCAACCGGCTCAAGAATCTGGTCTATTCGCTCCTTACCCTGGGCTATTTCGCTTTTAGGAATGCCTCCGAGAAGTTTGAGTTCAGGGAACGTTTTTCGAACCTTCACGAGATCCATTCCGCAGCTTACCTCAATGGGATAAATACCGGTAATACCACCCTCGATGAGGAGAGGGATAATATCGAAACAGTACCCATCGGTATCAAGAAGGATGATGTCAACCCCCCGAGCTTTCATAAAATCGGTGAGTCTCCGATAATACGGAACCATGAATTCTTTGATAATAGCTGGAGAGATCATGGGGCCTTTTCCAAAAGACATGTCCTCCCAGATATGGAGAGCATCGATCTCCACTCTCGCAAGAACTTCCTCATATACGCTGATCCACAGGTCGACAAAGGTTCCTATGATGTCCCGGATAAGCTCGGGGCTATCGTAGTAACCTACAAAGAGGTTTTCATACCCCATCAAGGTCGCCAAAGTCCCAAAAAGCCCGTGGGGATATCCTCCAATGACCAGGGGAAAATCGCGCTCCTTGTAGAGGACAACAAGCTCGTCCCAGTCAGGCGGAAGACGACGTACGACATCTTCTTTGCGGAGCCGCTCGGCTTTCAAGCTCTGCCACGAAGACCAATCTCTGATTGGATACTCAAGAGCCGAGGGAAGAACGGCGGTTTCCTTCGAAAAGAGACGCTTTACTCCATCAAGGTCCCTATAAATAAGCCGTTCCTCGTCCTCCTCAATGATTTCCACCTCAAAGGGGGGATAGAAAAGGAGGTTCACATTGAGGAGTATTTGCGGTTTGTCCATATCAAAGTGCATGCGAACATCCATATCGAGTGGAAATCCCTGAGTAGGCCAGTACAGCCCACCACCAACCACGGCAATGCCTGGAGGAAGACCTTCCCCACCGATAGATTTCCAGCAGGGGACATAAAGATGCGAAGTCGGCGAAACAGTGTATTGCGGAAGACAAGGGTAGTGGCGCTTAGGGAGGCCTTCTCTGTACCACCGTTCAACCGTACCTCCCCAGTAACCAAATTCCCACTTCGGTGGGCAAACACGAGAATTCCCGTGCATAACTTCGAGGAATCTTTCTCTGGTATTCATGCGCTTATCCTCCTCAGGCTCTCTCTCGACGCTGGCGAATCTGGTCGATACCCACTGCTGCAAGGAGCACCAGCCCTTGGGTGACCTCCTGCCAGAAAGAAGATACGTTGAGAATCACAAGACCATTTGTGAGGGTGCCGAGGATAAGGACTCCAAGGAGCGTACCCCAGACACTCCCCGAACCTCCGGAAAGACTTGTCCCCCCAAGAATAACCGAGGCAATCACGGTGAGTATAGTTCCTGAAAGGGCTGCTGGAGCCGCTGCTCCAAGCATAGAGGCAACAAGGATACCGCTTGTGGCTCCTGCAAGACCAGAGAGAATAAAGAGTACGGTCAAAACGCGAGCATTGTTAATCCCACAGAGCTTGCTCGCCACAGGATTGCCACCTACGGCGTACACGGTGCGACCAAAGGGCGTAAAAGCCAAGAGGAGGTAAAAAACAATGAAAAAGCTTGCCATAAGGATAATGGGAAAGGGGATTCCGAGTACGGCTCCCATTCCTATAAACTGGAACTGCGGAACGAGAATGCTGACCGTCAGTCCTCCAGTGAGGACAAGGGCAATTCCCTCAGCCACGTTCAGCATGCCAAGGGTTGCGATGAAAGAGTTGATGCCAATCCGTGTCACCGAGACAGCATTTGCAGCACCAATTGTAAGGCCGATCAAAAGGGCAAAAAGCACTGCCACCCATATATTCCATCCCTTTCCATAGAGAATGCCAACGAGAACTCCCGCAAGCTGAGCAGAAGCACCCATTGAGAGATCCATAACCCCGCCAATGATGAGCGCCGTCTGTACTGCCGCCATTATGCCTATATAGGCCATATTGGAAGCAATGTTAGAAAAATTCCGAAGAGTCAGGAAAAAGGGCGAAAGAATACTGAAGACAATACAGAGAACAACGTAGAAAACAAGAAGGCCAAGTACGGCAGACCACCTAATGCGTGACGGCTTCCTTTCCACCCATAGCGAGGTAGAGGATTGTTCGCTCATCGGCTTCTCCTTTAGAGAAACACCCAACGGCCTTACCTCCCTCCAGAACGATAATCTTGTCGCTCAGGGCAAGAACCTCCGGTAAATCCGACGACAAGAGGACAATACCCATGCCTCTTTTCGCCAAATCGTCAAAGATGTGGTAAATGTCTATCCTGGTTCCCACATCGACCCCCTGAGTAGGTTCGGCAGCGATAAGGACCTTGGAATTTGTTGCCAGCCATCTCGCAAGGACCGCCTTTTGCTGGTTACCACCGCTCAGCGATTTGATCGGCTGATCAATACTCCGGAGACGAATGTTCAGCCGCCTGACCCATTCACGAACGCAGTTTCGCTCATCCCGAAGACGCAAGAACCCACCCCTGCAGTAACTCTCCAGAGAAGCCAGGGTGACGTTCTGCGCCACGCTCAGCTCGGGAATAACACCTTCCTGCTTTCGATCTGCCGGAATAAAACCAAGCCCAAGGCTCTTTGCGA
This sequence comes from Candidatus Caldatribacterium saccharofermentans OP9-77CS, assembly GCA_000347575.1. Lineage (GTDB taxonomy): Bacteria > Atribacterota > Atribacteria > Atribacterales > Caldatribacteriaceae > Caldatribacterium > Caldatribacterium saccharofermentans. The sequence continues at coordinate 5,789 of APCU01000096.1, forward strand.
CTGAAGGCAAGGGACGAGCAAAGACCATGCCATCAACCTCAACCCTGCCTTTAAAGGGCAACGCACCGAAAAGACCAAGTGCCAGCTCGTTGATACCCGAACCCACCAGCCCAAAAACCCCAAGGATTTCCCCTTCACGGAGGGTAAAGCTCACACTTTCGAGGTATTTTGGAATGCTGAAGTTTTCGACCCGAAGAAGCACCCTCTCTGAGCGAATACTCGAAGCCCTTTTCGGGTATAACTCCTCCAGGGTACGTCCAATCATTGCCTGGACGAGGTCCCGCCAGGAAGTTTCTCGAGTCCCGAAGAACCCGGAATTCTTACCATCCCTCAGAACAACAACTCGATCACTGATCGTAAAGACTTCCTCAAGCCGGTGCGTGATGTAGATAATACCAACTCCCTGATCACGAAGCCTTCGAATAACGGCAAAAAGCCGTTCCACTTCCTTCTGGGATAAGGTGGCCGTTGGCTCATCCATAACAATGATATTTGCCTTCTTCGCCAAAGCCCGAGCAATTTCTACAACCTGCTTTGCCGAAACCGAGAGTCTTCGCACCGGTACCTCAGGGTCGATGTCCTCTCCGAGAAGCTCTAACAGTTCTCTGGCACGGACATAGACCTCACGACGGTTCGTAACGGGAATACCTATGAAACGAGTAGCAGGAAGGTCCCCCATAAAGATATTCTCGGCAACAGTGAGATCTGGAAAGACCTCGAGCTCCTGGTAGATGACCCTGACCCCTTTCCTCAACGACTCAGCGGGACTGCGGAAGTGGACCTCTTCGCCGTTAATAAAGATTCTTCCGCCGTCTTTTCCGTAAAAGCCGCTGAGGATTTTGATCAGCGTGGATTTTCCGGCTCCATTCTGCCCAAGGAGGGCCACCACTTCTCCTCTATCTAAAGAAAAATCTACTTCATCCAAAACCCGTACACCGGAAAACGACTTTACGATTTTCTGCATTTCAAGGTAGCCCATCAGTCCACCTCCAAACCCCGCGGAAGCACGTGCTTCCGCGGGG
>APCU01000097.1 GCA_000347575.1 Candidatus Caldatribacterium saccharofermentans OP9-77CS
GAGCTCTTCTTAACCTCGGCCACCACGAAATTCTTCCCCGCACGGCGAATAAGGTCCAGAGTCAAGTGTTCAAAAACGGACCTCCTTGTGTTTGCGGGCATAAGTTTGATTCTGTACGAGCCTCCCAATCTGAAGAAGCTCGTGGCTTTCGTCAGGGCATATCTGGCGGGACATGAGCCAGACTTGCCGGGGGCAGATGGAAAAAGCCTGAACGTAGCTTCCGAGGACCTTCCAGGGAGGCCGAGCTTCAAAATGGGCTTTGGTGGCTTTCAGACTATTCTCGATCAAACGACCATAACCCCTTCTTCTACTCGCTTAAAGCCTGTTTCCGGATCGTAAAGCTCACCCACAAGATAGGACGGTATATAAGGCAGGGATTTTGAGGTGTCGACCTTGCCAACCAGAAGCTTGGCAGGTACCGAGAGGATGTAGCGGCTGAAGTCACGCTTGATCCGGTAAAAGGCCTTCCAGCGCGAGCGGCAGTCGGGCGCGTTTACCACTTCCCGCTGGTAGGTTTCCCATACTTCCTCGGCTTTGGGGTCAAGGGCCACGAAGACCTCAACGTGGTTGGGAAGATCTCTGATGAGCTGAAAGCTCGCCACGCTTTTCTCTCCTCCATCCCCCTTGAACCGCAATTCCTTCATGGCTTTCAAAATTGCGTCACTTGCGCTCAGATCTTTTCGGGCCTTGACAAAGGAGAAAAAGTTCTCCACCAGCGAGTGGAATGCTGCTTCCGGGAACTCCGGACGGCCGGAGAAAAACTCCCGGGCGCCCTTTATGTGAATGGCCCCGTAGACACGGGTAGCCAAAGAGTGGCCCTGTTCGTCCACCAGACTGAACAAATAAACGTTTCCTCTATCTTTTTTGAAGTTGCGGTTGCAGCGCCCCGCCACCTGAACCACCGCATCCACAGGTCCTATGTCCCGCCAGGCTACATCAAAATCCAGGTCCACCCCCGCTTCCACCACCTGGGTAGAGACAAGCACCGGTTTTTCTCCCCGCCGCAGGGCCGTGCGCAGGGCTTCTATCCGCCTTTCCCGCTCGAATGGCACTATGTTGGTGGAAAGGTAGTACAGGGGAGTCCCTTTTGGCAAGAGTTCCTTCAGACAGTGGTAGAAGTCCACAGAGCTCCGGATGGTGTTCAGCACCACCAGGTGTGACTGGCTTGGGTCAAAACGCCGGGCGAAAAGCTCGGCCACTTCTTGCACACGGTACTGTCCGGGTTCGACCAGCAGGCGGACACGGTCAAGTGTTCTAAAGTAACGCTCAACATCCTCCGGATCTCCTGCAAGTTCCAGGGTTTCCTGGGGCTCAAACCACTCTGGGCGTGTCGCCGTCATGAGGATGAGGCGAAGATCGAGCTCTTCTGCTGCCTTCTTTAAGACTTCGGTAACCAGAGGCCAGTATTCTGCAGGTATATTCTGCACTTCATCCATGATGATAATGGCCTGGCCCAGGCGGCAGAATTTCTTAAGCATTCGGTTGCGGTAACCGATGAGAGTGTGGAGAAGTTGCACAAAGGTGGTGACCACCACTTCGCTTTGCCAGCTCTCGACAAGGAGCATGGCTTCGTCAAAACGACGGGGATCCTCGTCTTCCAGATCCCTATAGGATATTTCCGCCAGGTGATGGTGCTTGAGCAGGTAGGCCGACGGCGCAGAAGCAAAGCCAGGCAGAGTTTCTCCCATAAGCTCATAGAGTACCTGATAGGTCTGGTCGATGATGCTGGTAAAGGGAAGGGCGTAGATAATGCGAGGGGAAAAGCCGAAAGCCTCCTTTAGGCGTTGGCGCAAGATGAGAGCAGCATTAAGCACGGCGAGGGTCTTACCGCTGCCAGTAGGAGCGGTAAGGGTGAAAAAACGTTGGGAAAGAGGGGCGCAGGTTATTCTTTCGGCAGCGTGGCGAAAAATCTCCTCTCGCAGGGCATTAATACCTTGAGTTCCAACTCTGGAAAACTTTCTTTCTTTGTAAAGACAAATCAGGTCGGAGGGGAGTTCCAGCCTCTTAACTTCGCGCACGCGGGCACTGTGCCGCTTGTCGGCATCGATAAGGGTGGAGAAGAGGAGGACCACGTTGAAATAAGGAGAAAGGGAGGGTTCCTGCCTTTCAAACTTGCGCCAGTGCCGGTAGAGGGAAAGATAGACCTCCCGCCAGGAGTCAAGAAACTCTTCTAAGCACCGGCGCCAGTCCTGCGTCAGAAAATGAGGAGGAGCAAAGCCGCGCCGCGCAAGACGGCGGGCGAGGTGCCGGGCAACAGAAATAAGAGAGGTTCCCACTTTCTCCATGTTTCGCCGGAGATCTTCCACTTGCTTCTCCACTACCTCCAGGCGCCGGTACTTGTCAGGGTCCAGAGAAGATATGTCTTCCATTTCGCGGCGCGACACCAGGTAGCGGCCGAGATTGTCCAAGTCCCGGTGGTGCCAGAGCACAGCCATGAAGGCCGCCAGTTGTTCCAGAGGCTCTGCTCCTTGCCGGGCAACAAGGTAGGCAGCCCAGAGGCCGGAGAGGAAAGCATGTTCTTTGTAGGGATTGGCCTCACCGCTCAAAAGGTAGTCTTGAAAGTAAGAGGTGTACTTGCCAAAGTCATGGGCCATGCCCACGGTGGCGGCCAGAGGCAAAAGGTTCTGACAGCGGGGAAGCCGGGCCAAAGAGGTGTAGCTTTCGGCCGCCACCAGGCTCAAGTGGGCGCTTAAGCGATAGAGGCGCTCTCCCTCACGGTGGGCGAAGAAGGCCACAGCTCTCCCTCCATGAAGGCCACCGTTTCCTTCCCAGAAGAAAGAGAAAAGGAGTAGACAGGAACAGAAAGCTCTGCCTGCCAGGGACGAGCCTGCGTTTCATAGATGTAGTTTCCAGGTGGCATGAGTTTCCGCCCCGCGCCAAAAGACTGGGGAGCCCGTTCTCGGCCAAGGACCACGTCTCCTCTCAACGCAGGTCGTCGGAGATAGTCGGCCACCAGCACTGAATGGAGCACAACTTCTCGACCAGCAGGAATCACCTCGTCTGGGGGTCCGTAGTACACCAGGCGGGCTTGAGCGATGAACTCGCTGAGTCCCAGGTAAAGGGGGTAGCACGATCTGCCGGTAGCCAGCCTCTCTCTGAGTTCCCGGGTCACGTTTTCGTCGCGGTGGGCGAAATACACCCGGAAGCAAAGGGAGGAGGCCGCGCCACCAGGCAAGAGGAGCTCCAGAGGCACCTGGGTACCCTTCATGACTCCCAGCTTCCTCAACCGGGCAAGATCCTCCTCTTTGGTGCGGATATAGTTCACGGTCTGGATGAGCCGCCGGACCGGGACCTTGATGACCACCGCGAAGCGGGCCTCACTAAGTCCCAGCTTCTCGTAATAGCTGTCACGCTCCCAGCCCAAAATGGCCGCCACCACTCCCATGAGCACGGTACGGGGCGGGAAAGCGTAAGAAAGCGAAGAGGAATTCGTGTAGTATTTGCGGAAATGGGCGAAGGGGCCGATGAGATCAAAGACGGCCACATTGACCACGGCGCTCTACGCTCCTTTGAGAGGTATGACTCGCTCCTTGTCCAGAAGCTCTGCCAGCCATTCTCCAAGGTTTTTAGGAGAACCGTCTACCGTGGTCATGAGTTCCCGATCCTGCCAGAAGAAGACCCGATTGATACGATCCCTGACCCCAAGAATCCGGTCTCTGAGTCCCCCGATTTCCAGCTTGACATCCTGGATGGAACGCAGGTCGGTATCACGTTCCAGGAGCAGGTCGTCTCGCATGTCCCCCATGAAGGTGTCGGCATCGGTGAACTCGAAGCGCAGGTAGAGGCGGGGGTACTGGCCAATTTTAGAGCGGGTGGCAAGAAGAGGTATGGCCCTGAGCATGGCCTGATCGAGAAGCTCCAGATCCTGCTCGCTGGTGGCGCCGGCAGGTTTTCCATTCACCAGCTTAAGCATGGTTTTTACCCTGCGGGCACTGATAATCCCATGGAAGGCGATGAGGGAGTAGTAGAGCCGGTAGTCCTTGCCGAAAGTGCCCTGACGGGCTTCGGCTTCAGAGGCAAACTGAGAGGAGATGGTACTGGACTCCACAAGCTGCACACGGTTGAGAGAATAACCCCAGTTGAACTGCACCGGACCGGTGAGATTAATGGCCTCTCCCTCGCCCCGCCGATCACCCTTTACCGGCATGGTAGCCCCGAAAAGGCGAACGTCGATGAGTTTTTGCAACAAGGTGGGTAAATCCTCCTTCGTCGGCTGTTCCTTTCCTCCCAGAAGGGATCTGAGTCTTTCGGTAGCAGTGACCACCCCTTCTGCCTTGGTTACATAAATGGTTTGATCACCGCCTTTTTCCTGAAAGTACTCGTAGAGGTAGTCGCGGATGTAGCGCTTGAGCCTCACGTCGGAGACCAGGTTGCGTTCCCGGTCGAGATCCATGCGCGGGCGGTTCTCGTCATCAGGATCGCCGTTGGGATTACACATCCTGGCATCATAAAGGTACAGGATTTCCCCATTCTTCTCGATGATCTTCAAAGTATCGGCCATATTACTCGCCACCCTCCTTTCCTTCCTTTGAAGCCGCTATTCTGACACCGTAAGCATAGCCGGAGAGAATGTAGAAGACGTTCTCCTCCGGACCTAAGGGCCATTTACTGTCACGGTAGAGGTCGAGAAGTCTTTTCATCTCTGCGTAAAGGGCTTCGTTGTGCCTTCCAAAGCGGTCGTATTGCCTTAATTTTTCAAAAAGCTGGTTGGCCAGGCTGAGCACCCGGCTCCAGTTCATGCCCTGGCAGTTGATTTTGTCCAGCACCGGTTTGCTCTTGTGTCCAGAAGCATACTGGCCCTTTCCCACCTCGTTCAGCAGGTAGCCCATAATGAAAAGAGCTGCCTGTGGCTCAGAATAGCCCATAAACTGCAGGTACTCACGCATCTTTTGATCGACCATGACATCTTGCCCAGTAGACGGCAAATTTCTCACCCCCCTGAGAATACCTTCCTCGCGCAAAAGTTTAAGGAAAAAGCCAAATTGCAGCAGCTTGGTGGCCAGAGTCCACTCTTCGTATCCGGAGTTAACCCTGCGCTGGTTCGTACCCTCAAAGCGACCGGTGAGGTAAAGGTGGACCAGACCCAGAGACTCCTTCACCAGAAAGGAGTACTCGATGGGCTCACCACGCAGCAAACCCCGGTAGAGGTAAAGGAGTTTCCTGTGCTCGGCCCTATCCCGCTCCCGCAAGGGCAGAAGGTAGTAAAGGCGGGTAAGGTCGATCCACCAATCCTTTACCTCCCCTCTCAGAAGGCGCCTGCCTTCGTAGCTCAACTGGCTTGATCGGCGAAGGAGCCGGGAAATCCGGCTGGGAGTCACGTCTTCTATCAAGCCCAGAATGCGGAACTCGCCCTGCATTTTCTGGTAGAAAAGGAAGTTGAGCAATACCTGGTCTTCTACCCCCTCCTCCTCGAAGAGCTCTTCCATGGTGCGCCCGAGCTCTTTTTCCCCTTCTATTAGGGCTGAAAGGTCTGTTAAGGCCCGGGTTTTGCGAGTAATCCTGCTCAAAAGCTGGAGAAAAACCCCACGCCAGGTGGGAGAACAGGAAAGAAAGACGAAAGTAGGAAGAAGAAGGAAGCTCAGGGTACCCACCCGCAAATTCAGGTTCTGGGGCAGGTAGCTTTCTACCACCAGGAAAGAGCAGAAGCACTCCTCACAAATAAGGAAATTGCGGGTAAAGCCCGATTTGCTGACCCCGGAAGCAAAGCCCACCTTATCGGTGATATAAGGCTTGAAAAATTCCAGGCGCTTGAAGGCCGTAGCACTGACTCTTTCCTTCTCCTTTCCACAGACCATACAGGTCCCCGATGTCAGGCCTTTTTCCTCAAAACCGGCCAGGCGGTAGCGCAGGATTACCTGGTCATAAGGTTCGGTCTGTACCAGCGGCTCGCCGTTGAAAAGCACGGTCCAGAGACCCACCTGTCTCTTCTTGATCCCAAGCTCCCGTTCCACCAGCCTGACCAGAACGTCTTCCACTTCTTTGGCCTGCTCCTTGGCCTTCTTTTTCCCTTGCTCGTCCCCCTCCTTTCCTGCCTTTTCCTCCACCGCTATACCCAGACGCCCAGGGTCAAGCACCGCTTCCCCATCCTTGGAGCGGGAAAAGGCTTTATCGTAGATTATCTTGAGCTTCCTGGCCAGCTCCGAACTTTCTTCGTTCATGTTGCAGAGCTCCCGAAGGAGATTAGGAATGACCTGTCCGGTTAGATAGTGCAATCTATCGGTGGCGAGAAACCTCTGGGGGTTGCTGCCGGAAGCGTTGCCCACGTACCGCCAACGGATGAGAAATTCCCGTCGTTTTTCTCTCTCTTTCGGTATCTCCTCAAAATCAAAGCGAAGCCGTAATTGACCCTGTTCCTTCTCCCAAAAGTCCAGCTTGACCAGGTACACCCCTTCTTCCGGATTTCTGGAGACATTCTTCAGGTCCTCAACCATCCCTGCAATCAGGTCTTCACTGCCCACCGCCTTTCCCAGAAGCTCTATAGTCTCAAGCAACGCTCTTCCCCCCTTAACTTTCCTCCACCACTTCGCAGCACCCAAATCCCTGAGAGTTCTTGGCTCCCAGGCCTGCATCAAGCGCCACCGTAAGAAGCTCCGGCTTTCCGGTC
>APCU01000098.1 GCA_000347575.1 Candidatus Caldatribacterium saccharofermentans OP9-77CS
CTTCCTCCAGAAGCTCAAACTCCTCCTCAACGTCCTCTTCCTCGTAGATTTCGAAATCCTCGGCCTGGTCTTCAAGTTGCTCAGAAGGAACACTTCCCTCTACCTCTGAAGAAGGGAGTGGAGGTGTGGAAGGCTGGAAGCACCCTGTCCCAAGGAGGATTACGAGAAGCAGAACCGTTCCACAAAGCACCAATCTCAGGAAGCGCATGGTCATCCCCTCCTTGTGATGTGATTTCCCCGAGATTGATACCCCCATGGTAGCACAGAGGGAGGAAAAATCAAGTGGTCTTTGGCTCTGAGGCATAGTGTAACGTCTACTGTGTCCGGTCAGCATGATAGCTTCCCATCTGGATTTCCGCAAACCCTCGGAGCCGACGGGCTTTCAAGGCCTGATCCAACTCACTCAAAACCAAATACAGAAGCTTTTCCGCAGCCTCTTCACTACAAAACACTTCCACCACCTTGGTCCGCCTCTTCACCTCCTTGGCGAGCCGTTCCAGCTGGTTCGTGGTGGAGAGGTAGCGGCGGATGGGTTTAGGATGACGCAGGAACGCCAAGAGAGCATAGGCTTTGGTCTCCCACCGCTTGACGATCTTGGGATAGACCGTGCCCCACCGCTCCCGCAAGCTCCGTAAGGCTTCTTCGGCCTCCTTTTGGCTCTCGGCCCGGGAGATCTCCTTGAGATCCTCAGCCAGCGCGTCTCGGTCCTTCTTCCGGCTTTTGTTCAAAGCGTCCCGGACCGCGTGCAGAACACAGAGCTGCCAATCCGCCTCAGGGAAGATCTTCTTGATCGCCTCCTCTAAGCCTGGGAGGTCAAAGGTTCGAAGATCCGCACCCGTTGGACCCCGCGCCGCTTGAGATCCTTGAGCACCTCCTCCTCACTCCGGGCACTTTCTCCTTCCGCACCGAAGAGCCAAAACCCGAGGATCTCCCATCACTCATCGGGCTTGATCCCCAAAGCCACGTACACCGGTTCCTTGGCGGTTTTCCCTCGACGAATGGAAAGAAATGTCCCATCCAGAAACACCGCATAGTACTCCGCGCTCAGGGGCCTTTCCCGCGAGAGCTCACCTGTTCTTGGGCGACTTCGATGAGGCGGGAAATGCTTTGCGGTGAGGAGAACGCCCCGTAAATCCCTTCCAGAAACGCGGAGATCTTCCGGGTGCTTCCACCGACAGGCAAGGTCCAGAAAGATCCGCTTTCGGTAAGGGAGGATCTGGGGATGGCAATTGCCCTCCCGTACACGGGGGACTTTGAGGTCCTCCACTGGCCCCACCAGGGTAAGGAGGTCACGGCTGACAGTAGCCGTTGGCCNTCGTAGGATGGTNTTCCAGGGAGATCTCCCGTTCCTCCTTCATGAGGGCCTCCAAGAGCTCCTTCACCATGGTCTTGATCCGTTCCTCCACTTCTTTTAGGATTTCCTCGTAGTTTTTGTGCCGCATGGTGGCCTTCCCTCCTNTCTTTTCCGGTCTTTTTTGGGAAGGCTACCATGCTGCCCTTCGGACACACTTCCTGAGGCACTACCTTGGGATTTGGTTCGATCAGCAAAAGGTTAATGGTTTTTAGAGCCTGACACAAATTAAAGTACACTATGGATCGATCAGGAATGGAATAGAGTTCTTCCCGGGCGGTTTCAGAGAGGCAGAAAGGGAGTGTGAACGATGAAGAAATACCTGACGGCGCTTGTGGTTCTCTGTGTTTTTGTCTTGCTTTCCGGTGCAGGGCTGACCAAAGAACGGGTGAAACTCCCTCCCGATACCCCGAAGTCCCAGATCATCCACATGAACCCGGCGGAGGTGGACGCTTCGCTTTTACCCCTTGACCCCATTGAACATCTTAACACCACCGGGTTGCCTCCGGAGAACTTCGACCTTGGAAGCTGGTATCTTGAAGTCAAAGGGAAAAGCGTGGGAAAGGAATTGCGGCTTTCCTATGAGGAGCTCCAGAAACTCCCTATGGTGAAGAAAAAGGTACTCCTCATTTGCCCCGGATTCTTCGCCGATTACGCGGAGTGGGAAGGGGTGCCTTTGCGGGAAATCCTGAAACTCGCCGAGGTCAAAGCGTACCGGAAAATCCTCTTTGTGGGTCTTGATAACTACCGTGCCCAGTTCTCCTGGGAGGAACTGGAAGGGGAAAAAGTGGACCTCCTCTTTCTGGCTCTACGGGTGAATGGCGAAACGCTTCCTAAAGAACATGGATTCCCGGTGCGCCTGGTGGCGGAAGATTTCTACGGAGGCCGCTGGGTGAAGTGGATCCGGGAGATTGTGGTGGAGTGATGACTTTCTCCTAATGGCAGGAGAGGCAGCGGCGAACGACCTCATAGGCGTCGGCAGAGGCAATGGTTTCCCGGGTGACGAGGAGGGGGGAAACGGTGCAGCATTCCGAACGTTCCCCCTCTTCCTCCCACCGCCGCAGTATCCTCACGATGCAGGAGGCGACAGCAGAGGGCTTCAGGTCGATAAGGGCATCCACCTTCTCCTCCTGAAGCGCAAAGAGCATTTCGGTCGCCGCCTCAAGGACAAGAAGCGTAAAGGAACGTTCGTTCTTTGCCCGAAGAAATGGTCGGGCCTGAAGCGTCTGTTCAACCACCACCACGTGTTCTTTCCCCGCTTCCCCGAAAAAGCGAGCTTCTCCTAAAAGCCCAAGAAGGGGCAGGAAAGGAGAGTGTTCCCTTCCCACAAAGAGGAATACCCCTCTTTCCCCGGCAAAGAGTTCCTTCCGCAAAACCTTCGCCACCCCGTCGAAGGAAAAGATCACCCGCCCCAGGACCGGAATGGAAAGCTCCCCATCCTCCCCAAGGACAATGGCCAGGAGTTTCTTCCGTGAGCGCTTAAGGACCTTGAGGTCTTCCGGGAAACCGACAACAACAGCTCCCTCAACCTGGGGGATTTCCTTTTCTGCGGTCACGGTGGTAATCTGGTAGTCGGGGAGGGAACGCCGGAGGAAAACTTCAAGAAAGGAGAAGAAATACCCGCTATCGGCGGGGGAAAGGAGGACAAGGCGCTTTTCCGCGAAAGCTTCCCCTCCCCCCCACGCAATCAGGACCCCAAGAATGCACACCCATACCAGCCTATATCTTCCGCCGGGCCAGGAGGACCTGGTTGAGGAGGACGCTCCCAACAAGAACCACTCCCAGGGACCCCAGCTGCCAGATCTGGTGAATCCCCGCAAGCTGCATGCCGTTGTAAAGGAGGGTGATGATGGCAATCCCAAGGACTACCCCACCGATACTCCCTTCACCACCTTTAATGCTCACCCCGCCCAAAACCGCAATGGTGATGGCCTGGAGCTCATACCCCGTGCCGATGTCGGGCCGGGCACTGGCGATGCGGGAGGTGATGATCCAGCCCGAGAGGGCGCTCAGGATTCCCGAGAGGGTGTAGACGATGACCCTCACCCGGCAGACGTTAATCCCCGAAAAGAGCGCTGCTTTCTCGTTGCTGCCCACCCCGTAGAGATACCGGCCGAAAACGCTCTTTTCAAGGAGAAGCCAGAGGAGAAGAATCACCGGAACGAAAATGCAGAGGACCTGGAAGGGAATCCCCGCGATGCGGTACTGCCCCACAAAATAGAAGGACTCGGGAAAGCTCGACACCGGCATGGGATTGGGGCCAAAGCGGGGGTCAACGGCGATGATGAGGGCCAGGGACTTGTAGATGTAGAGCGAGGCCAGCGTCACGATGAAGGGGAGAATTCTGGTGTAGCTCACGAGGACCCCGTTGAGGTACCCCATACCCGCCCCAGCGAAAAGCCCAAGGAGAATGGACAGAGAAGGGTTGAGCCCAACCCGCCCGATGAGCACGCCAATAATCATGGCCACAATGGTGAGCATGGAGCCAACCGAGAGGTCGATGCCCCCACCTCCAGAGAGAATGACGAGCATCTCCGCAAGGGCCAGAAGTCCCAGTTCCACCCCGTACTGGGTCATGTTCGTGAGGTTGTAGAAGGTGAAAAACCCAGGAACACTCACGGCAAAGACCACAAAGAGTGCAACGAAAAGCACAAGGAGGAAAAGCACCCGGTTCTCCACAACGTAGTCCAGGATTCGTTTCATGACCGTTCCCCTCGAGCTCGAATAACGTCAATCATCACAGAGAGGATGATGAGGACCCCAACAACCAGGCCTTCACTCAGGGCAGGGACATTGAGAAGGACCATGCCGTTTTTAATGATGCCCACGAGGAAGGCACCAAGGAGACTGCCGATGACCGTTCCCCGTCCCCCGAGAATGCTTGTCCCCCCGAGCACCACCGCAGCGATAACCTCAAGCTCAAAACCGCTTCCCGTGTTCGTCTGGACAATCCCCGTGCGGGCAACATAGACAAGGCCAGCGAATCCTGCCAGGGCTCCCAGAACGGCGTAGACGAAAAGCGTCGTCCTCCTGAGGTCAATGCCTGAGATCCGGGCGGCTTCGGGGTTATTCCCCACGGCGTAAATCGCTCGTCCCAGGGGACGGGAAGAGAGGAAGTAGGTGAAAAACGCGATGAGCACCACGGTGATCCACATGGATATGGGGACGCCAAGCCACTTGCCAAGACCGATCACCCGAATCGCCGGCGGGATTCCAGAAATCCACCGTCCTCCGAGGAGCTGGTACATGAGGCTCCGGAGGATGCTCATCATGCCCAGGGTCACGATGATAGGAGGGACATTCCCGAAGGCAACGAGCGTCCCGTTGAAGAGGCCGATGGCCAAACCTGTGCCGAGGGCAGAAAGAAGGACAAAGAACGGCGAGTACCCTCCCATGAGGAGTTTCCCTGCCACCACCGAGGCCATCCCCAGGGTGGAACCCACGGAAACATCGATGCCCCCGGTGATGATGACCATGGTCATGCCGATGGCCGAGATGGCCGTTCCGGCAAGCTGGAGGAGGAGATTCGAGAGGTTACTCACCGACATGAAACGCTCTGTCGTCAGGGAAAAAAGGACGACGAGGACCACAATGAGCCCCAGAACCGTGAATTCCCGCCGCCGCAGCACCTTTCGAAATCCGGTATTTGTCACACCCCCACACCTCCAGCAACAGCCATCCGCTCGCCCGTTGCGGCCCGAATGATGTTCTCGGCAGTCTTCTCCGGGCCCTCGAAAACCCCTGTGATTCTCCCCTCGTGCATGACGACGACCCGATCCGACATCTTGAGAATCTCGGGAAGTTCTGAAGAGATCATCATGATCGCCAGTCCCCGGTCTGCAAGGTGCGCGATGAGGTTGTGAATTTCGGACTTTGAGGCCACATCAATCCCCCGGGTCGGCTCATCGAGGATGAGGAGTTTTGGCGTTACCGAAAGCCACTTGGCGAGGACAACTTTCTGCTGATTTCCACCGCTTAAGCTGTAGACCCTGGTTTTGAGATTTGGGGTTTTGATGTTGAGTTCTCGTATATGCTTCTCGGCAATGTCCCGTTCTTTTCGGACGTCGACAATCCCCAAGCGCCGCACGAGTTCCCTGAGAACGGTGACCGAGATGTTGTAGGCCACACTCTGGATGGGGAAAAGTCCCTGAACTTTTCGGTCCTCGGGGAGATAGGCAATACCAGCCTGCATGGCCTCCTCAGGAGACCCAAAGCTCACCTCGCGGCCGTCGAAGAATACTTTCCCGCTCTCCGGACGGAGAAGGCCGAAAATGGCCTGGGCGACATCGGTTCTGCCCGAGCCCACAAGACCGAAAAAGCCGAGAATCTCTCCGGGGAAAAGGTCGAAGGAAATATCGAAAAACCGAGGTCTTCTCGTCAGTCCTTGCACTGAAAGGATTGGGCGGTCACCCTTTACGCCTTCGCGGGCGATCTCCTCCACAAGGAGCTTCCCGGCCATGAGCTCGACAATTTTTGCCCGGTCGACAGCGGTGATGGGGAATTCCCCCCGGACCTCCCCATCCCGCATGACCGTCACCCGGTCGGCAATGCGGAAGATTTCCTCGAGACGGTGGGAGATGTAGATAATCCCCACACCCTGGTCCCGGAGCTTGCGGATGATGGTGAAGAGCCGCTCGGTCTCGTGTTCGGTGAGAATCGCCGTGGGCTCGTCAAAAATAATGACCTTCGCTTCATACACCAGGGCCTTGGCGATGAGGACAAGCTGCTGCAAGCCCACGCTGAGCTCGCCCATAGGTTCCCGCAGAAAGTGGTGTGGAAGACCGAGAGAGGCAAAAAGCGACCTTGCCTGTTCCTCTTCTTTCCTCCAGTCGATGTTCCCCCAGGGCGTCCGGATTTCCCGACCGAGGAAGATGTTCTCGAGAACACTGAGCTCACTGTACACCAGGGGTTCCTGGTACACGGTGGAGATGCCTATCTCCTGGGCTTTCCGGGGTGAGTCGATGCGGACAGGCTGACCCATGTAGAAGATGTCTCCCCGGTCCGGAAGAAGGGCCCCGGAGATGATTTTAATCAGGGTGGACTTCCCCGCACCGTTTTCCCCAACCAGAGCATGGACTTCCCCAAAGCGCAGAGTGAAATCCACACCCCGCAGCGCCTGCACACCTCCGAAA
>APCU01000099.1 GCA_000347575.1 Candidatus Caldatribacterium saccharofermentans OP9-77CS
ACATTGTACCCCTTCCCCAAATATTCTGCCAATCCCCTTGCGCATCCCCAGAATCTCCTGGTAATTTTCAGGAAAAAGGAGGGAACTGGAAATGCATTCCAGGCGTATCCTTTGCTTTGGTGACTCCCTCACTTGGGGATGGGATCCGGAAAGCCAGGATCGCTTTCCTCCGGAGAAACGCTGGACGAGGATTCTCGCTCGCCTTCTCGGGAAAGACTACGAAATCATCGAGGAAGGACTGAACGGCCGTACCACGGGTTTCGATGACCCCATTGAGGGGGACAAGAACGGTCGACGACATCTTGTAATGCTTCTCGAGACTCACAGACCACTGGATCTTGTCGTCATTCTCCTTGGCACAAACGATCTCAAGCAACGGTTCAATCTCCACCCCGCAGATATCGCTCAAAGCGCAGGAGAGCTGGTGAAAATCGCCCAGAGAAGTCCCGCCGGTCCAGGTGGTCGTGCTCCCCTGGTGCTTCTCGTCGCCCCACCACCGATTGGACCTCTACCTCAAGAGGCGGAAATTTTCACAGGAGGGGAGGAAAAATCCCGAAAGCTCGGACACCTCTACCGTCTCCAGGCAGAACGACTCAGGTGCTTCTTCTTCGATGCCCAGGAAGTGGTACGGACAAGCCCCAGAGATGGCATCCACTGGGATGCCGAGGGCAATCGGGCCTTCGCCGAAGCCTTAGCAGGGATAATCCGGCAGGCCCTGTAGGAGGAGTAGAACATGGAGAAAATCGCTATTTTGCGGGAGAAGTTCGCTAAGGAGGGATATGCCCGGTTTCTCGGAATGGAACTCGAGGAGCTTGCCGAAGGTTACGCCCGGGTACGGATGAAGGTACAGGAACACCTGCACAACATCTTCTCCATCCTCCATGGAGGGGCGCTCTTTTCCCTGCTTGATGAAGCTTTCGAACTCGCCTGCAACTCCCACGTGGAGGACGCAGTGGCCATAAGCGTCACCGTGCATTACATGAAACCTGTGGTTTCCGGAGAGCTTGTTGCCGAGGCAAAAGAAGTTGCTCTCACTCCAAGAACTGGTCTTTACAGTCTCACAGCATACAACGAAGATGGGATACCTGTTGCCTTCGCGCAGGCACTCTGTTACCGAAAAAGAAAGGACTGAGGGGAAACCCCCTCAGTCCTTTCTTTCCCCCATTCTGGCGTCGAGCACAAGAAGCCCTGGCCCCTCTCCTGCCATCTTGAGATATCCCAGGATCTCTGAGGCGTTCTTCTCTTCCTCAACCTGCTCATCGACAAACCACTGCAGGTGGGTCATAAGGGGGTAGTCTTTTTCTTCACGAGCCATCTCATAGAGCTTGTGAATCATCCCCGTGACTTTCTTCTCGTGCTCCAGAACCGCCTCAAACATGGCCTTGAGAGAAGGATACTCCACAGGAGGTTGCTCGATGGCCCGAAGCACCACGCGCCCTCCTCGGTCATTCACAAAATCGAAAAGGCGCATGCCGTGGGCGACTTCCTCCTTTGCCTGTACCTTAAGCCAGTGGGCAAATCCCTTGAGGTTCATGGCCTCACACTGCGCCGCCATCGCCAGATAAAGGTAAGCAGAATAAAACTCGTTTTTAATCTGCTCGTTCACCGCCTCTTCAAGACGCTTGCTCAGCATAAGAATCCTCCTTTCCCAGGAATTTTTACCTTCTAACCCCTGAGAGATGCTCCAAATTCCCGTCCCAGCTGTTGTATCCGTTGCCGGTCCTCTTTCGTCCCTCCACCACGGAACTCAAAGGCAACCGTCATCTCCCAGCNAAGCTCACGGGCGAAGCGTTCAACCTCTCTCCTTGCTCCTCCAGACCACCCAAAGCTCCCAAGGTACATCGCCTTTTTGTGCTTCACGTTTTTGCGAAGTGCCAGGTCAAGGACCTGTGCTACCGGTGGGAAAAGCCCGGCCTCATACGTCGGTGCCCCAACCACAACACCCTTTTTCTCCCAGAGGGAGGCCAGAATGTAGCTCGGATGTACCCGCCGGGCATCGAACATGTCGACCTGAACCCCGCTTTCGGCTATTCCCTGAGCCAGGGCGTCCACCATGGCCTCAGTGTTGCCGTACATCGAGCCATAAAGGAGCGTAACTCCTATTTCTCCTCCACTTTCCGCGTACTGAGACCATTTCCGGTAAAGCTCAATGATATGCCCCGGGTTCTTCCTCCAGATGAGACCGTGAGAGGGAGCCACGATGGAAATCGAAAGCGACGAGAGTTTCTCGATAGCTTTCAGGACCATAGCGCTGTACTTGGCCACAATGTTCGCAAAGTACCGGAGCGATTCCCTGATGTAAAAATCAAATTGCGGGCACTCGTCCTCGAAAATNGNNCCNTGAAGNGCTCCATAACCNCCGAAGGCNTCNCAGGAAAAGAGCGTTTGCGTTTTCTCCTCATACGTCACCATTGTCTCCGGCCAGTGGACCATGGGGATATGGTAGAAGACCAGTTTCTTTTCCCCCAAGTCGATCCGTTCCCCATCGCGGACAACCTGAACACCTTCGGAAATGCCGTAAAAGGCCGAAACCATATCCTTCGCCTGAGGTGAACAGAGAATAACTGCCTGAGGAGCGAGTTTCCTGAGAATCCTCAAAACTCCCGTGTGGTCTGGCTCCATGTGGTTGAGGATGATGTAGTTGAGGCTTTCAAGGGGAATGCGCTCGCTAATCTGGGCAAGGTACTCATCAACTTTCAGGGATTTGGCGAGATCAACAATGGCGTTTTTTTGGTCAACAATGAGGTACGAATTATAGGAAACTCCTTCTTGCGTTATGGGCCAGAGACCTTCAAAGAGGTCTGTGGTGTGGTCGTTGACGCCAATCCAGTAGATACCGGGGCGAACCTCCACCGAGGGCATTGCCATCCCTCCTCTCTTTTCCTGCGTTGNTCCATTGTACCAGACCTTAAGGCGTCTCAAAAGGGAGATATATACGATTTTTCTCCTCAAGGCTCAGAAAACGGTCAAGGAGAAAGGCAATGGCGAGGACTCCAAGAAAAGACATGAAGTACCTCGACGCGGCAAAGACCAGCCCGAGATTCTGTATCTCAAAAAGGAGCATTGGGATTTTCATCGTTGACCACGCTCCGAGGAAAATCCACACATTCCGTAAGCTTACACCCTTTCGAAGGAGAACTTCAGCCACGGGGAATGCAGCGTAAAGAGGACCGGCAGCAAGGGCCCCCAGGGCCAGAGCTATACCGATACCAACCATCCCTGAAGCCTCTCCCAGCCGTTTCACCACCTTTTCCCTGGGGATCCACACATCAAAGAGCCCAACAAGGATAAACACAGGCGGGATAACACTGAGCATGAAAAGGATATTCTGCAGGGCTACTGCAAAGACCTTCCTTCCCAGAAGGGGAGAAAAGAAAAACATAACGAAGCACAGCCCCAGAAGGACGAAAAATCCTCGGTAGGTTCGAAGAATATCCTTGACCATGGCTCACCTCATCACCTTTACAAAGATCCAGACTCCGTACCCTACGAAAAAGGCGTAACAGTAGGCCAGGAGATTTCGCCATACTGCGGCTTTTACCCCAAAGTATCGGATCTCAAGGGGGAGGGTCACAACACCGACCATCATGAGGGTAGAGATGAATACGGCCATCTGGGCAATCCCCGCGCCATGGTCAAGGAGCACCTTTGCCATGGGAAAAGCGACAAAACCAGGAACAAGGGTAACCGCCCCAACGACAGAGGCAAGGAGATACCCCAAAAAACCACTTCTTTCCCCCAGAAAAGCGGCAATGGTTGCCTCAGGAAGGAGGACCACAACCAGGGCAAGAATGAGGAGGACCACAAGGAATGCAGGGAGAATGTTCGCAAAGCTTTTCCAGGCTTTTCTGAGTGCTTGTTCCGCCTTTTTTCGATCTCTGGCAAAAGAAAAGGCAAGCCAGGAAAGGGCAAGACCGTAGAGAACAAACGTAGTGATATCACCCATGGTGTTCGCTCTCCCTCTGGAACTTCTCGTACTCTTCAAGAAATCTCTGAAGCCTTAGTACTTGCCTCCGCACGTGCTCCACCCAAAGCCGGAGTACCGTCTTGCCTTCACCGGTGAGGGTATAGATTCTCTTTGCCGGCCCTGAAGTTTCCGTAACCCACTCCGAGGAAACCCATCCATCCTCTTCCATTTTTCGAAGGGTTCGATACACGAGTCCAGGGTCTGGGGATTCATCCTCAAGAAGAAAGTGTTTCAGCCGCTCCATGAGTTCATACCCGTGGGAGGACCGAATAGCAAGACACAGAAGGAGACACGGTTGCAGAAACCGTTCAATCCTGAATCCCGGACACTCGCAGTGCGACGAAAAGCACACGGACTCTCACTCCTTAAAATATCACTTATATGCAAAATGCACATATAGGTTATACGTCGCAGCTTCTGCTGTCAAGAGCTCTGTGGTATACTTCCCTAAAAAGTGAATAGCGCTACCTTTTCCAACCTTCGGGGCAGGGTGAGGAGGGCGTTTCCCTCCAATTCCCAACCGGTGGTGATGCCCCTCTTTTCGAGGGGACGAGCCCATCAGCCTCAGCGGTTGAACCGGTGAGAATCCGGTGCCGACGGTATAGTCCGAATGGGCGAAGGTTGGTTCCGTCGTCTTTAAAGCCCCAACGAAGGTTGGGGCTTTTCTTTTTTGCAAAGCCAGAAAGGAAGGTGAGGAAAATGGAAAAGGGAAGCTGGGTGGTCAAGAAGGGGCTGGCGGAGATGCTGAAAGGAGGTGTCATCATGGATGTAACAAGCCCCGAAGAGGCTCGCATTGCTGAGGATGCAGGAGCGGTCGCCGTTATGGCTCTTGAACGTGTTCCAGCTGACATTCGCCGCGAAGGTGGTGTCGCCCGCATGGCCTCAATCGAGAAAATTGTCGCCATTATGGAAGCCGTGTCTATTCCGGTCATGGCCAAGGTTCGTATCGGGCATATTGCCGAAGCCATGGTTCTTGAAGCTCTGGGAGTAGACTTCATCGATGAGAGCGAGGTCCTCACTCCAGCGGATGAAGAAAACCACATTGACAAACACGCTTTCACCGTGCCTTTTGTCTGCGGAGCCCGGGACCTGGGAGAAGCCTTGCGGAGAATTCAGGAAGGTGCAGCGATGATTCGCACTAAGGGCGAAGCGGGCACAGGGAACGTCGTCGAGGCCGTGCGGCACATGAGACGAATCACCCGCGAGATACACTATGTCTGTTCTCTCCCCCCTGAGGAACTCCCCAGAGTCGCTAAGGAAATGGGTGTCTCTCCCGCTCTCCTTGAAGAAGTCCGCAAAGAAAAGCGACTCCCCGTGGTGAATTTCGCCGCTGGTGGCATTGCTACCCCCCAGGATGCTGCTCTTTTGCGACTCCTTGGAGCCGATGGCATCTTTGTTGGCTCGGGAATTTTCAAATCGGAAAACCCTCCCGCCTTTGCAAGAAGTATTGTCCAGGCCTGCACCTTCTTTGACGATAAGGAAGCCCTTCTTGAAGCATGCAGGGGAATCAGGGGAGCCATGAAGGGTCTTGTGAAGGAGGAGTTTACAGTACTCCTCCAGGAACGGGGGTGGTAATGGTGGAAGTCGGCATTCTCGGCTTTCAGGGAAGCGTTGAGGAACACGAGAGGATTTTTCAGCGGCTTGGGGTGAAGACCAGAAGAATCCGGTACGCAAGAGATCTCGAAGGAGTCAACGCCATTGTTTTTCCTGGAGGAGAAAGCACAACCATAGGAATTTTCCTCCAAAATGGGGACCTCGTGCAACCTCTTCGGGAAGCCCTTATCCAAGGCATGCCTGCACTCGCAACCTGCGCAGGAACAATCCTTCTTGCCCAAGAAATTGAAGGGAAACACTTTACTTCCTTAGGAGTACTCCCGATAAGGGTGCGGAGAAACGCCTACGGCAGGCAAAGGGAGAGCTTCGTTGCCCCGCTCACTCTCGCCTTTGACCCATCACGACCCTTCCCCGGGGTGTTCATCCGGGCTCCCCGGATCGAAACAGCTGGTCCTGAGGTCTACTTTCTCTCCTCTTTTGACGGGCAACCGGTAATGGTGCAATACGGCGCCATCCTTGGATGCACATTCCATCCCGAGCTTACGGAAGATACGCGGGTGCATGAATACTTCCTGGGAGTCGTCTCTTCTCGGAAACCCAGGGTATAAAACTTCCAAAAAATTTCGTTCTGCCCCTTGACAGGGAAAGAGGAAGGGGCGATAATACAACTGCCACAGGTTTCAGGAGGCTGGAAGTTGGNGAGCTGGCAGAAGAGGGAATCCTCAAGCTGCTGGGTCTTGCAGCGGAAGGTTTGCTGGAGCCTGTGGTGTAGATTGCGGGTCCCGAGGAATCTCGAGGTCCTAATGAGCTGAGGGGTTCTTCCTGATGCTCCTACGGAGGTCGCAGAGCTCCGGCCTCTGAAGCAAAAATTGGGACTTAAGGGGTTTGTTGGGACCCGCAGTTTTTTAGTACCACTGAGAGAGCAGGAATCGGTTGCCTATAA
>APCU01000100.1 GCA_000347575.1 Candidatus Caldatribacterium saccharofermentans OP9-77CS
GGTTGCAGAGTTCTGGCAGGAAAAAGAACAGGAGTTCGGCGAGACCCGTCTTCTCTCGAGCTTTGCTCGCTACATCGGAGGCCATCCTCGCTTTGCCAGCGCGACGGATGGCCTTCTGTTCCTCATGTCCAAGAGCCTCTGGTTTGAGAATTTCGAAAAGGGGCCGAACATCTTTGGTTTCTCCCCGCCCTTTGAGAAGGTGGTATTCCGCATTCCCCTCCACCGCATCCAGGGTTTCGAAGCCGTGCCCGAGAGGGACATGGTTGCCACCGAGTTTGGTCCCCGCCTCTTCCGTTTCCACCGACTGAGCCGGGTGCCTCTTTACCTTGGGGTTCGCTACGTCGACGAGTGGGACAAGGAGCACACGATCTATTTCGACAGTATGGTGGATGTCGCCACGTGGCAGCAGGAATTGGCTAAAGCAAAGGCCTCGTACGTGCCCGAAGAAGAAGTCCACGAGGCGGGAGTCTGTCCCTCCTGTGGGAAAAAAGTTTCGCATGATTTTCGCCTCTGCCCCTACTGCGGGAGAAGGCTCTCCTGAGCACCATGGAGTTCTCTGGATTTCGCATCGGACACCGGGAAGATTTTCGACTGGCCACAGGGTGTACGGTGTTCCTCTTTGACGTTCCCAACGTGGCGGTGGCTTCGGTTTGCGGTGGTGCTCCTGGAGGTCGCGAACTCCCCGCTCTTTTTCCAGGTCGCCTCGTCCAGGGTGTGGATGCCATCGTGCTCAGTGGGGGCAGTGCCCTGGGGCTTCGCTGCGCCGAAGGTGTTGTGACCTTTCTCCGGGAGCGGAAGAGAGGTTTCGCCACGAGGGTCGCCCGTATTCCCATTGTCGCCCAGGCGGTGATTTATGACCTCGAGATTGGAGAAGTGGCCTTTCCTGAGGCCGAGTGGGGGTATGAGGCTGCGTCTTTGGCAGACTGTAGGACAAAAGAAGGAACCGTTGGGGTGGGAACAGGAGCTACGGTGGGGAAGATGTACGGGATGCCCTGGGCAATGAAAGGGGGATTTGGGGCGGGTGAGGCGAGAACTCCCGAGGGTACCATTTGGGCGTTTGTGGTGACGAACTGTCTTGGGAATGTCTATGACCCTGCTTCAGGCGTTTGCCTTGCAGGTTCCCGCGGGAAAGAGGGACCTCCTTCGACGTTCCCTTTTCTGAACACCACTCTGGCAGTGGTGGTCTTTGAACTTCTGCTCTCCCGGGAGGAGCTCCTTTCCCTGGTGCCGGTGGTCCACTCAGCGCTTGCTGGGTGTATCCGTCCTTTCGGAACACTTTACGATGGGGATACCCTTTTCCTTGTCGCTTTTGGAAAGGTAGTTCCCAGAAACTACCTGCTCCTTGTGGAGGGGATTTACCACGCCATTACTGAGGCCACCACGAATTCGGTGAAAAAGGCTTCTCCGCTCGGGGGTATTCCTGCCTGTATGGTACAATAAACTGGGCAGCCGCTGACCGGAAAGGCAGCGAGGCAGAAGGTCTCTTATCTTCCGTCTGGTATCTCTTCCGGAACTGGAACGGAGGTGGTGTCTGTGGGTGTTCAGTACCGTCGTTTCCTCTTCGCTGGTATCCTCGGTGCGGTTACCGTTGTTCTCAGCCTGACGCCTCTTGGACTCATTCCTGTCCCCAATCTCTCCACCTATGCCACAACTATGCACATTCCTGCTATAATAGGAGGGATTGTGGGTGGACCCTTGGTGGGGGCCCTGGTGGGATGTATCCTGGCGGTTTTCACTATGCACCTTTTTCTGGGGAACCTTTTGGCGTGCTTTGCACCAAGGCTCCTCATTGGGGTCGTGGCCTTTTATGTCTGGAAGCTTTTGGGGAAGAGGGATTTCGGGGTTGTGGTGGCAAGCCTTGCCGGGACAGCGACGAACACCGTGGGCGTTCTGGGGCTCATGGTGCTCATGGGATATTTCCGTTTTGTGCAGGTTATTCCCGTTTTCCTCCTCAATGGGACTCTTGAGCTTCTCCTTTCGGCCCTTGTGGTCCTCCCCATTATCCGGGTGCTCAGGAAGGTGGTGAACTTCGATTTCGATTCTCGTCATTGACGTCGGGAACACCCACACGACCTTCGGTGTCTACGGGGATCGAAAGCTCCTTGCTCACTGGCGGGTGTCGACGTCTTCACGCCGTACTGCCGATGAGTGGGGTTTTGTTTTCCGGTCGCTTATGGAGGAACAGGGAGTCACAAAGGAGGAACTCTTCCGGGTTGTTATTTCTTGCGTCGTGCCACCTGTTCTTGACGCTCTCCGACAGCTCTTCGGCGGACTCTGGAACACACCATACCTTGTGGTTGGTCCTGGGATCAAAACCGGGCTTTTTATTCGGGCTGAGGCCAAAGAGGTGGGGGCCGACCGGATTGTGAACGCCGTGGCTGCTTCTACCCTCTATGGGGGAGACCTGGTCATCGTGGACTTTGGAACGGCGACGACCTTCTGTGCGGTGACGGCGAAGAAGGAGTACCTGGGAGGGGCCATTGCGCCGGGTATCGGGATTTCCTGTGAAGCACTTTACGAGAAAACCGCCAAGCTCCCCCGGATTGATGTAGAGGTTCCGGAACGATGTATCGGTCGCAACACCGTTGAAGCCATGCACGCCGGGGTATTCTTTGGATACATAGGTCTTGCCCGGGAGATTGTGCAGCGGATGAAACGGGAATTCGCAGAGCATGCCAGGGTCATCGGCACCGGAGGATGGGGAATGGTCCTTGCCCGGTACTGTGATTTCATCGACGTTTTCAACCCGGTGCTGACCCTTGAGGGGTTGCGGATCATCCATGAGCTCAACAGTTCCTGAGAACCAGCCTGAGGTGGCCATCGTTGGCGAGCGGGCCAGGGTCCGGGGGTCCTTCAGGAGCGAAGGGACGCTGATTGTAGAAGGAGAGTTTGATGGTTCCATCCAGTGTCCCCGTCTTGTGGTTCTTGAAGGGGGAAAGGTTGACGGTTTCGTCGAGGTGCGGGATGCCGAAATCTGGGGAGTGATTGGAGGATTTGCCAGGATTTTCAAGATGGTGTGCCGCAGGACTGCCCGGGTTGTGGGGTGTGTGATGGTGCAGAGCGCTGCGCTTGAGCCGGGTGTGACTCTCGAGGGTGCGATAGTTTTCGAGAAGCCTGAGGGCGATGGAGATGAAAAAGAAGAGAGTCGTGAGCGTGAGCCTCGGTTCTTCAAAGAGGAATCACCGAGTGGAAATTGAGCTTCTGGGCTGCCATTTCCTCGTGGAACGGATTGGTGTTGATGGGGATAAAAAGAAGTTTGTGGAGCTTCTCAAGGAGCTCGATGGTCAGGTTGATTGTTTCGGTCTTGGAGGTGCGGATCTCTACCTTCGGGCCGGGAAGTACCGGTACGAGGTGGTGGACGTTGCCCGCCTGGTTTCGGTGCTTCGGAAAACCCCCATTGTCGATGGGGGTGAGCTCAAGGAAACCTGGGAACGGGAGGTCCCCCGTTACCTCGAAGAGGAGGGTTTTCGTCTTCGGGGAAGGACGGCCCTCATTATGAGCGGCATGGACCGGTACGGCCTTGCCGAGGGGCTGTGGCAGGTGGGTTGCCGTCTCCTCATTGGGGACATGCCCTTTGCCCTGGGAATCCCTATTTTCCTCCGGCGCCTCTGGACTCTCAGGTTTCTCTCGGTGCTCATGATGCCCGTTCTGCGGCGCCTGCCTATTGATGTTCTCTACCCCACGGGAAAAGAACAGGAGAGAACCACCCCTCGTTTTCCCTGGGCCTTTGAACAGTCAGACATTGTGGCTGGAGATTTCCTCTATATCAGGAGATTCATGCCCGAGAAGCTTCCCGGGAAAATGGTGCTCACCAACACCGTGACCCCTGCAGACGTTGACGATTTGAAAGCCCGGGGAGTTGCCCTTCTTGTCACCACCACTCCGGAGATGGGAGGTCGTTCCTTCGGGACCAACGTCCTGCAGGCGATGTTTGTGGCTCTGCTTGAGAAGCGTCCCGAGGATATTGCGCCTGGAGAGTATCTGGCCCTTCTGCGAGAGCTCAAAATACGACCGCGAATCGTCACCCTGGGGGAGGTGGGTTCATGGAAAACCTGAGTGTGGAAGAGAAACGGCGGATTGTGGAGGAGACCATTGAGAAATACATGAAGTACCTGAATCCAGGTCTTGCCAGGCTCTACAAGTTTGCCAACCTCACGACTGTGGAGTGGAGAGGTGAGGGAGCTAAGGTTTTTGACATTTTCGGTGAAGCGTACATCGACTGTATCGGAGGATTTGGAGTCTTCAACGTCGGGAGGAATCATCCCCGGGTGGTGGAACGGGTCATTGAACAGCTCCAACGCCTCCCCCTCTCGAGTCGGACGCTTTTCAACAAACACCAGGCTGATCTTGCGGAGATGCTTGCGGCCATCACTCCCGGGAATCTCCAGTACTCCTTTTTCTGCAACAGTGGTGCCGAAGCGGTAGAAGGAGCTCTGAAGCTTGCCCGACTGTACACAAAACGAAAGAAATTCGTTTCGGCCCTGGGGGGATTCCACGGGAAGACCTTCGGTGCTCTGAGCGTTTCGGGGAGAGATGTCTACAAAAAACCCTTCGAGCCCCTGCTTCCTGGGACAGAGCAGGTCCCTTTCAACGACCTTAAAGCCATGGAACGGGCGGTGGACGAGGATACCGCTGCGGTGATTCTCGAGCCTATCCAGGGTGAAGGTGGGGTGATTCTTCCTTCTTCTGAGTACCTCAAGGGGGTACGGGAAATCTGCACGAGGAAAGGCGCGCTCCTCATTCTTGATGAGGTCCAGACCGGCCTTGGGAGAACGGGGAAGATGTTTGCCTGTGAACACTACGGGGTAGTTCCGGATATTCTGACCCTGGCCAAGGGACTGGGAGGAGGAGTGGTTCCTCTGGGGGCCTTTGTGAGTACCGCAGAGATCTGGCAGGTCTTTGAGGACAATCCGCTCATCCACAGTTCCACCATGGGAGGAAACCCCTTAAGCTGTGTCGCCGGTATCGAAACCCTGAAAGTACTTCAGGAGGAGGACATCCCTGCACAGGCGGCGGCAAAGGGAGCGTATCTCCTTGAGAAACTTGAGGAACTCCAGAGAGAATTCCCCGAAATCATCCAAGAAGTACGGGGACTGGGGCTGCTCATCGGCGTGGAGCTCTTCGATGCCGATGCCGCATCGCTTCTTGCTATGGAGATGGCTCAGAGAAAGGTTCTCGTGGCCTACACCCTGAATAACCCCAGGGTCATTCGTCTGGAGCCGCCCCTCACCATAACCCGTGAAGAGATAGACACCGTCCTTTCGGCGCTCTACGATGCCCTCCGGGGGGTTCAGGCCATTGTTCAGGAAGTGCGTGGGTGAAGGAAAGGAGGGAACCGGGCGTGGCGCGGATTACAGTTTCCCTTGATATTCCCGAGAACGTTGAAGTGGTGTACGATCGGGCGAAGGACATTGAGGCCCTGGCACGTTTCCTTCCGGATCTCGAGGAGGTGAGGGTTCTATCCCGCCAGGGGCAGGAGGTGGAGAGTTTCTGGAAGGGGAGGTTCCAGGGGCGGGAAGTGAAGTGGAAGGAGAAAGATGTCTGGGATGACGCGAAAAAGGAGTGTCGCTTTTTCACCCTAGAAGGAGACTTCAAAAAGTACGAGGGAATCTGGCGGTTTCGCGAAGAGAGTCCGTCTGTGACCCGTGTGGAGCTTGAGATTGAGTATGATCTTGGGATTCCCCTGGTGGGGGCCCTCATTCATGCTTTTCTCAAGAAAAAGATGGAGGAAAACGCCCTTGCGATGCTTGAGGCTTTGAAGAAGGCCGTCAGGGAGGAGTGAACGTATGGACAGTTTTGCCTTCATCATCCACGCCATGGACGTGGCAGACATCAAACGCCATATATTCCCTCTTCGTCCCTTCCCGCCTTCCTGGGTGGAATACCTGGCTTCCCGGATTCCTCCCTTTATTCTTTCGCACGTCCGGGGAGTACGATCAGCGTACAACGGGAAGGAAATCGAGGGGTGGTTCATCGGGCTTCCCATGACGCCCCGGGCACTCCTTGAATATCCTTTTCCTTTTGTGGCTGACCGTATCCGTCGTTGTGGACTTCTTGCTGAGAAAAAAGGTGCAAAA
Organism: Candidatus Caldatribacterium saccharofermentans OP9-77CS; assembly: GCA_000347575.1. Classification (GTDB taxonomy): domain Bacteria; phylum Atribacterota; class Atribacteria; order Atribacterales; family Caldatribacteriaceae; genus Caldatribacterium; species Caldatribacterium saccharofermentans. The sequence goes on from APCU01000100.1 coordinate 6,078, forward strand.
ATCATCGGTCTTGGAGCCTTTACTTCTGTGGCGGGAGATGGAGGCATCACGGTGAAAAAGGGTCTTCGCATTGCGGTAACGACGGGGAACAGTTACACTGTTGCCACGGCCCTTTCTGCCCTTGAGCTTGCTTGCTTGAGGCTCGACATCGACCTTGAGAGGGAAACGGTTGCGGTGGTGGGAGCCACGGGGTCCATCGGACGGGCCTGTGCACTCATCCTTGCCGAGCGGGGAAGGAGGGTACGGGTGGTGGGACGGGACCCTGAGAGGGTTGAGAAAGTTCGCCGGGAGGTTGCGGAGATAAGCCCCTATGAGGTTTTGGGTTTCGTGGACGTTGAGGAAGGCATTAGG
>APCU01000101.1 GCA_000347575.1 Candidatus Caldatribacterium saccharofermentans OP9-77CS
GAGAATCCTCGCCACGTCCATCCTCCTCCGAAAACTGATAGCTCTTTTCCCAAAAGAGCCACTCGTAGTGTGTCGCTCGGGAAAAAACCGCAAAGACNTCCTCCTTCTGCCAGGACGCCGCCCGGGAGGCTTCCTCTTCAAGGAAAGCGAGGAAACCCTCCACGAGACTCCCNTACGCCTCCCCGGCATAGCTCTCAATGAAGGCCCGGTAAATAAAGGGCGTGTGGTCAGAGAGCTTTCCAGCATACCGGAGCCCGATATCCCGGTAGCTCACAAAGCAGGGGGCAAGGGCCACAAGGATCGCAAAAGGGCCAGAGGTGAGCGCCGTACGGAGGAGAAAATCGCCGTACTGCAGGGTCACATCGCCCGGAGGAAAGGGGATGAACCCTTCTTCTTTTTCGAGAAGCTCGTGGAGGGCGATTTCCCCCTGGACCGTTTCGTGAAGGAGCCGCACGGCAAAACGGCGAAGGTCCCGGGTGCTGGCTTTCGCCACAAGGATTCCAAGAGTCGCCAGCATGTCCTCGAGATAGTGGTCATCCTGGCTCAGGTAGTAGAAGAACTTCTCCCGGGACAGGGTGCCACGGGCAAGCTCCACAAGGAACGGATGCTCAAGAATCTCCTGCCACTTTCGCTCCACGCTTTTTCGAAGTTCCTCGAAAAACCCCTGCACGGTCCTGGCTCCTTCCTGGGGGATTATACCATAATACCGGATTTTGCAAACTCCTGGCAATAGACACCACCTCGTTGTCGAAGGATGAGAAAACGAAGCTCAGGTTCCTCATTGAGCAGGGCTGCGAGGAAATCCAGGGGTACTACTACTACCGGCCCATGCCCCCTGAAGAACTCGAGGCCATCCTTCTTGCTCGTTCCAGGAAAGCATGAGGAAAACGTTGCAAGGAACGCCCGATCACCCAGCCAGCTACCACGAACTGGCCGCAACCTGTGAGCAGGACCCGTACCGTTTTTTGTCGCGGTGGAGCTTCAAAACACCGGTAGGAAAGAAGCGACCGGCAACGGGCACTGCACCTCAAAAGACGTGCACATTGATGACCCCAAGAACGACAGAAATACTCTGTGCTGAGGAACGCTCCTGGCGCCTTTCTGGCCAGGACCTTCCCAGACTTCAAGAGCGGTAGCTCAGCACCCTGAAGGTGGGTGCTCAAGAGCCCCTCCCCACGACCCTCCAGACCCCTTCCGATTCGGTCACGAACGTGGCCTTGCGTCCCTTTCCTCCTGCCCTCCCCATGGTGTTTCTGGAAGGCACAGGTGGCGCCGACTTGAGGTGGCATCAAGTTCTCGGGAGTAAGAAGCATTCCAATGGCTTCGTTCCTGTCGAATCCACACTGCACTCCCAGGACGCCCTGCAAGGTTTGCGGCTTTTCTTACGGATTCCCAAAGGGCAGGGATTTCACAGAACCTGGTTGCGTTACCTTTGCGGACTTCTCGTTCACGTCGTCGAGATTGCAGGCATGAGATTCCAGGATTTCCATGGCCTCCTTGAGGCCAATTTCCCGGGGATAGACCTCCTTACAGAGTTTGCCGTCGATGAGCTCGATAATCCGGTCGGCCTTCAGCGCCACATCCCGGTTGTGGGTCACCATAATCATCGTGGTGTTCGATTGTTGCCGAATTTCATCTAAAAGCTCCAGCACCTGCTCCCCGGTTTTCGTATCAAGGGCCCCGGTGGGCTCATCGGCGAGGATGAGCTGGGGGTCGTTGAGGAGGGCCCGGGCAATGGCCACACGTTGCTGCTGACCTCCAGAAAGCAGGGTGATGCGCTTCCTTGCGGCGTCTTTCAGGCCCACCCGCTCCAGAAGGTACATGGCTTTCTCTGTGACCTCTTTGCCGGGTTTTCCGGAACCAATCCAGTAGGGGATGAGGACGTTTTCTAAGGCGTTGAACTCTGGAAGAAGGTAGTGGAACTGGAAGATGAACCCCAGGAACCTGTTCCGAAAGCTTGCCAGCGCCTCGTCAGAGAGCTTTCCAAGGTCCTGCCCTTCGATGAGCACGTGACCGCTTGTTGGGCGGTCGAGGGCTCCAATGATATTGAGGAGTGTCGTTTTTCCTGACCCCGATGGCCCGATGAGCGCCAGAAACTGCCCCCGGGGAACGGTCATGGTGATGTCAAAAAGGACCTGGTACTTCACCGCTACTCCATAGACCTTATTGACCTTCTGCAGCGCAACGAGCACCGGCTCATCCATTGCGAATCACCTCGATAGGAACGAGTTTCCTGGCCTGCCGGGCCGGAGAGACAGCCGCAAGGAGACTTGCCACGGTGGAAATCACGACAATGGCCAGAAGTGTCGCAGGTTGCACGGTAATGGAGAAGGAAATGGCACCACCGCTGGATCTTGCTGCCTGCTGGAAAAGGCGAATGAGGAAAAACCCAACAAGAGCTCCCGAGAGCGAACCAAAAGACCCCAGGATAGCTCCCTGGGCGAAGAACACGAGGCTCACCCCGGTATCGGTCGTGCCCATGGCTTTGAGGATACCGATTTCCCGGATACGCTGGGTGACCGAGACCACAAGGACACTGGCAATCCCCAGGGTCACCGCAAGGAGCACGAAGAACTGAATGAGGTAAGAAGAGAAGCTCTGGCTTCGTAGAGCACTGAGGAGCTGCTGGTTTCGGGTTTGCCAGGTTTCAATGGGGTATTCGGGGAAAACCTTTCTGAGCTCTTCGGCGATGCGCTCGGACTGGAACACCTGGTCAATCTGGATTTCTATGGCCGATATGGCGCCTTCCAGGTCAAGGAGCGTCTGGGCCGGGGTGAGGTCCAGGAAGATCCAGGAGGCGTTGATGGCTTTACTCCTCAGGTCAAAAACGCCGTTTACGGTGAACGTTCCGGTTCTCCCCGAAGGAGTGGTGATCGTGATGCTGTCCCCTACCTCAAGCTGCAAATCCTCAGCAAGGACCTTCCCTACAAGAACCCCGCTACCGCCGGTCTGGGGGATTCCCCGAATCGTGCGTTCCCGAAGCTCATAAATGCGGTCTGCTCTTTCGAGAACAACCCCCTTAAGGAGCACGCTTTTTGTCAGCTCGCCTCTACGGACCACCCCGGGACCTTCAACAAGAGGAGAAACAGCCCGAAGGTCAGGGCGAGCAACGAGTTGCTTTTCAATACGCTGCCAGGAGAGAATCTTCGCCTCCTCCTTCACCGGGCCGGCCAGACGGTCAGCAACCAGATTCCCCGAAGAACGGAGAAACGAAGTCGGTGTCCGATTTTCCGGGACGATGAGGATGTGGGGAGCATCGCCGACGGTCTGGTCAATGAGATTGGCCTGAAGCCCGGCTATCAGGGAAGAGAGGAAAAGCTGGATGGCCACCCCCACGGTGATGCCGAGGATGATGAGAAAGGTCTGAGAACGGGAGGTTACCAAAAAACGCCAGGCCATAAGGAGGGCAAAGCGCAACATATCACTCGGTGCTCCTTTCGCCAGGAACCACACGCTTCCCCTCTCGAAGACCCTTCGGGGAAAGGAGAACGGTTCCGGAGGGAAGATCGGTGGTCTGTATCCACTCTTCAAAAGGCGTGAAATGCAAGAGGCGCACAGGATACGCCTTTCCCTCTTTTTCAACCCACACGGTGTCCTTATCTGCAAGGTACCGCTTCGGGAAGGCCAGGACTCCTTCTTCTTCCCGGAGGATGATTTCCACGTTGACCGCCGCGTTCGGTTTTACGCCGGTGAGGGGTGCGTCAAAGAGCAGAGTGACTTCCACCGTACCCTGGGCGGTATCGATGGCCGGGGCAATCCCGGTAATGGAAGCGACGAGAACTTCTCCCTGAGGGTCAGCCTGTTCCCGCACCAGGGCTTTCATACCCGGTCGGATTTTCCTGTACTGCCGCTCATCGACGCGGATCACCACCTGGAAGGGGTTCTCCCCCAGCACCACGACGGTCTCTCCTGCCTGAACGAATTCCCCAGGGTTTTTCAGAAAGTCAACGATAATCCCATTGGCGGGGGCATAGAGCAGGCGCCTCCGGGCATCGATTTCAGCCTGAAGAAGCTCAAGCCGGGCCCTCTCGACCTGTGCCCTGGCTTCAAGAAAAACGGGGCCGTCTTCCTGAACACCCATGAGGTTCAGCCGGGTGGTACGCTCCAAAGACAGGGCGGTCTCCCAGTCCCTTTCGGCCTTTTTCAGTTCCTCTTCCGGGATACTCCCCTGGCGAAAGAGGAACTGGGCCTTCCGGTACTGCTCAAGCGCCGCCTGGAGGTTGATGGTTGCCCGGCGGTGTTCTTCTTCGGCCAGTTTCCGCTGGTACGCCTCGATCCGTCTAAGGTTGATCTCCGAGAGGGCCAGTTCCGTCCGGGCGAGCTCCAGGCGGTTCTGCTCCAGGGAATCCTCAAGGGCGGCAAGGAGTTCTCCTCTCTGGACCCTTTCTCCTTCCTGGATAGGTGCTTGCTGCAGGATTCCCGAAACCGGGAAGGACAGGGCCAGTTCCCGGGAGAACTCGATACGACCGGCAGCCACCAGGGTTTCAAAGAGGTTCCGGGGTTCAAGCACAAAGTACTCCGTTTTCTGCGGGGCGAAATTGCGGTACAGGAGGAAAGCACCGAAAAGGACAACGGGGACAAAAAATTGCCAGAGTCTTCTTTTCATTACTCAACCTCTCCGTGTGTTCTGGAAACACTGTTTTTGGCTTTTAACCGTAATCCGGGTGCTTTTATTTCTTCAGACGCGAAGATCTCCTGTCCAAGACACGGATACGCTATGCAAACGCTTGCACAAGACCCGGCGCCACCGCGGCAGGATTTAGGGGGATCCTGGAGAGGTGTAGGAAGTTCAGAAATCCGAAAAACAAACGGGGGTGTCCCTGCAGAAGGGTGGTACAACCACCCTTCTGCAGGGAGGATCACACGGCCTGTGGCGGGTTGGCAGGATCGTAACGGCTCATAAGGAAGATGGCTTTGGTGGGGCAGGCCATCATACAAGCCCCGTCACCGATGCAGTTCTCAGGACGGACGACTTTCGCCACTCCGCCCTGAATCTCCAGCACGTTGGGTCCCAGTTTCTTGCAAAGCGAAACACAGTGAGCGCAACCCATGCAACGAATAGGATGGATTTCGGGGATGTTCCCTTTAACGAAGGTCCGTCCGAAGGCGTGGGCCAGCTCGGCCTCAATTTTCATGCTCTCCACCGTACCACCCCCAGGGAATCCATTTTAAGCATTGTAGTTCAAAATTCCTTCTTTGTCAACACACGATACTCCCGGTGTGGCTAAACTCAAAACACTCTGCTTTGTGATGTCACTTGCGGAGGTTCAGGTGGGGCGATACGCTGCGCTCAAGAAGGAGTTTCGCCCGGAGACAAGAAACCCTCTGGCACAAGAGGCAAAAACCACATCTGGTGCGAGAGGCGGGAGTTGAACCCGCACGGGCTTTCACCCACTGGATCCTAAGTCCAGCGCGTCTTCCGTTCCGCCACTCTCGCAGAGGCAGAAAAATTATAGGGTCTCTTCCCGCTGAGCGTCAACTGCAACCTCTACCCCTCAACCTTTGCGCGAAGAATCCCCCAGAGGGCAAGAAGAGTAGCCAGGATGACAAGAACGTCTCCTGCGGCCATCACCGGAGGAAAGCCGATCCAGCCGAAAATGCTCGCAAGGACCGTACCAACAATGAGGAACACCCCAAGAATAACCCTTACTCTCCCCGAAAGGGCCATATGGGGCATAAGGAGAGCGAGAAAGAGCGTAAGAAAAGAAAGGCAAAGGGCATGGGCATGGGCTGAGGTTTTCTGTTTCCAGGCGGCCTGGATTTCGAGGAATCGAGAGAATTCCTGAGCTTCAAGGGCAGCCCGGGCTTCTCCAAGGTAAGCGGCAAGACCAACTCCAAGGTACACTCCAAGAAGGCAAAAGAGCACAATCCAGGAAAGCGCAAAGACAAAAAGCACCTTTCGCATTCCCTATCCCCTCCTCAAACGAAGCTTTTGACTCCGCCTGAATTATACCCCAAGCCCAGGGTACAGGAAATGGTTCTCAAGCGGAGAATCCGGCAACCCTTGACATCCTCTGCTCCTCATAGTATATTTACCCTGTCCGGTGGGCCGTTAGCTCAGCAGGTAGAGCACCGGACTTTTAATCCGGGTGTCGCAGGTTCGATTCCTGCACGGCTCACCAGATTTTTCAAGGCTTCCGGCCACCTGCCCATTCTGCAGAATCCCACTTTGACAGCAACACCACTCAGTTTTCATGGCGGCTCAAGGAGAGAAACCTACGAAGCCTCTCCACTGCCCGCTCTTTGAGGCCCGCAGGATCTTGTAGGTGTCAGGGGTCAAAGAAATCGAGGCATGCCCCAGGAGTTCCTGAACCACCCTGAGATTTTCGCCAGAGGCAAGTTTCTGAGCCATCAGATAAGGGGCAGAATGAAAAAGCC
>APCU01000102.1 GCA_000347575.1 Candidatus Caldatribacterium saccharofermentans OP9-77CS
GATAGACTTTTTGCTCCCTTTGTGCTACTCTTCATGTAGGTGCAGGGCCTCCCTTCTCTTAGGGTTTTCGACACCGAGTTAGGATACAGGTCTCTCTCCCTTTTTGTCTACCCTACCTGTTGCAGATCTCTGTGAACCTATCCAGGGGGACTTCATCCCGGTTTTTTTCAAGCCGGGACACAGGTCCCCACCTTTTCCATTGCTCCAATCTTCTTTCTACTTCCTCGAGTATGCACTCTCCAGAAAAGCCAACACGTCCTCTTTTGTAGGAACCCTGGGATTCACAGAGTAGTCAGGGAGCTTGAAGGTGTCCTCAACAATACCAGGGAGGTCCTCCCTGGGGATGCGCAAATCCTCAAGGCCAAACCACATGCCAATCTCCTTCAGGAAAGCATTCATGATCTCTTCAAGGGCTAACGCTGCGACTTCGTCCTTTTCGCCCAGTAGCTCAGGACGGAACATCCTGGCCACAGCGGCGAACTTCTCCAGGGCGTAAGGAGCGGTGTAACGGAGAAACTCTGGGTACACCACGGCCAAGGCCTCTCCATGCATGACCCAGGGGGCCTTCCCGCCAATGGCCATGCCAATTCCGTGGGGCAGAGTGGTGCCACAGTTTGCAATGGAGAGACCTGCCAGGGTATCTGCCCAGGCCATGTGTTCCCTGGCTTTACGGTCCGCAGGATTGTTGAGAAGAGGTGGGAGAAAACGAATAACCAGGCGCATGGCCTCAAGGGCCAGGAGNTCGGTATAGGGGATTGGCATTCACGTGGACGTAACTTTCGAAGGCATGGGCAAAGGCATCGAATCCAGTGGAAGCGGTAAGATGAGGAGGAAGGGACATCACAAGTTCGGGATCCACAATGGCCTCTTTAGGGAAAAGATGAGGGTCCACAATAGCCGATTTGAAGCGCTCCTTAGGATTGGTGAGCACGGAAACCGCCGTTACCTGAGAACCGGTACCAGAAGTGGTGGGAATGGCGATGATGGGGAGTATCTCTCTCGTGACCTTTCTTTCCCCAAAAAGGCGATACTCCCAGGCCGTTCCTTCATGCGTGACCTCCAGAGCAATGGCCTTGGCAGTATCAATGCTTGACCCTCCCCCAACGCCCCACCACGACATCGGCGTGGAAATCTCTGGCCATCTCTGCTCCCCAGGAAATGCTCTCCGTTGTGGGATTGGGAATNACCTGGTCGAAGTGGGCAACCTCAACCCCNCTCTCCCGAAGGAGACGCTTAGTCTTTTCGAAGACTGGTTCTAAGGCCGGAAAGGGAGGAACGGTAACAAGCAACGCTCTTTTCCCGTAACGGGACACAATCCGTCCCACCTCTTCGAGTTTCCCAAAACCAAAATGAATACGTGTGGGCTGATAGTATGAAAAGGAACTCATGGGGGAACAACCTCCTTACCAGCGTTCGCCGGCAGAATAGCGAATGCGCAGCGATGTGGGGAGAACCACCCTTTTAGGGGTGTTTCGCTTTTTCTTCAGGCGCTCCATTAAAAGCTCTGCCCCTACTTTGCCCACCTCAAAAGCGGGTTGAGAAACAGCCGTCAAGGGGGGAGAAAGGTAGGCAAACCAGGGGGAGGTCGTCAAAAATGGCAAACCCAATATCTCCGGGTATCCGCAGTCCTAAATCCTTAATGGCTTCAAAAGCCCCGATACCCATACTGTAGTTNCACGCAAAAATCACGGAAGGCGGAAAAGGCAGGGACAGGAATTCCCGAACCGCCTGCACTCCACTTTCCTTGAAGAAATCCCCTTCAAAGACCAGGAGTTTTTCTCCGGGAATTCCCTCTTCCTTCGCAGCCTCAAGGGCTCCCAGAAGACGTTCCCTTCCTGTTGAGGTATCCTGGGGACCAGCGATGATGCCAATCCTCCGATGGCCAAGGCGCAGGAGATGTCGCACAAGTTCCCGGCTTCCCTCTCGGTTGGTAACCTCGACGAGGTCCACTCCTCCATGGTCCACCTGTTTATCAAGAACCACAACGGGAACCCCAAAGTCAACGAGAAGCTGTAAATCCACCCCGCCGCCCTTCCCCGGGACAAGGATGATGCCATCCACCTGTTTTCCGTAGAACATCTCGAGGGCACTTTGTTCCCGTTCCTCGCTGTAGTTGGTGTTCGTGACGAGCATGTCGAAGCCGTTTGAGGTGAGCACGACCTCAACGCCTCGAAGCATCTCCATCATAAAGGGGTTCTCCAGATCGCACATGACAACCCCAACGGTGTTGGTCCTGCGGCGCCGCACGCTTTTAGCCAGAACGTTGGGGCGGTAATTGAGCTCCCGAATGGCCTTGAGTACTCGCTGCTGGGTCTCCCGGCTCACAAAGCGGGTTCTGTTCAGCACGTGAGAAACAGTGGCTACAGAAACGTCAGCCCTTTCGGCAACTTCCCGCATGGTAACCCGCGTACCCTTGACCATTCCGCTCGTCCCCCAGGAAGAAAACCAAAGGCTGGTCCCAAACGCGGGACCAGCCTTTGGTGCTCAGTAGAGAACCTGTTTGGCCTCTTCAGAGTCAATGTTATCCTTGGTTACAAAAACGATTCCGGTGTCGATGTACTCTGGAACCTTCTCTCCTTTGGCAGCGGCAAAGGCGATTTTCACTCCCTCGTAACCCATGCGGTAGGGATTCTGCACGGCAATGCCCTGGAGCGTACCCTTACGAACCATTTCCTGGAGGTCCTTGTTCCCGTCAAAACCAATGGCCACGATTTTCCCAGCAAGGCCAAGCTGCTCGATAGCCCTTCCCATGCCAATCGCTGTGGGTTCGTTGGCTCCGAAGATAGCCGTAATGTCGGGATTGGCCGAAAGAACATCGATGGTCTGGTTCAACGCGGTCACCATGTCCGACTGGGAGTAGAAGGGCCCGATAATTTCCATCTCGGTTTTTTCCTTAATGGTGTCGATAAACCCACCTACCCGGCCAATCTCGCTCCCCACTCCAGGAACATAGGACATAACAGCGACTTTCCCTTTGGTTCCTGCCCGCTTCATGAGCTCATTGGCGCAGAGGATACCTGCTGCCCTGTTGTCAGTGGCCAGAAACGAAACGTAACCCTCCTTGGAGTTCAGGAGGGAATCGATAATGACCACTGGTATACCCGCCTCTTTCGCCTTCATCACCACGGGAACAAGAGCATCCGGATCAGAAGGGGCAAGGACAATGGCCATAACGTTGCGGTTAATAGCATTCTCTACGAGGTTCACCTGCTGCTCAATCTTGGTTTCCGCCTCAGGACCGATGAAGGTAACCTTGATGTTCTCCCCCTGAGCAACGAGCTCCTTCTCCGCATCCGCCGCACCCTTGGCTACATTCTGCCAGAAACTTGAAGTAGCCTCCTTCACGATGACGGCAATTTCCTTGGGTTCCTCAGCCCAGGCCATCGCCAGAAGCCCCGTAAGGAACACCGCGCAAAGCAAGAATCCCAACACCCGAATGCCCTTCATGCTTCCAACCTCCTTTTGATCAGTATAGATGGAACTATCCTCCGGAGGATAGCTTTACTTCTCACTCCGTCGCTGCAAACGGTCCGCCGCCACAGCGGCAATAATGACCAGCCCGATGATAATCTGCTGAATGAAGTACGACACACCCTGCATGTTGAGACCGTTCCGCAGCATGCCGATAATGAATGCCCCAATCATGGTTCCCGCTATGGTACCCGATCCACCCATAAGGCTTGTGCCGCCAATGACGGCAGAAGCGATGGCATCAAGCTCATACCCCACTCCGGCATTGGGCTGAGCCGTCACGATACGAGACATCATGACGATGCCGGTCAACCCCGCCAGGGCTCCCGAAACAAGGTAGGCAATGATTTTGGTCCGGTTAACGTCGATACCGGAGAGACGGGCGGCTTCCTCGTTTGAACCCACAGCGTAGATAAAACGGCCAATGCGGTGCCGACGAAGGAGGAAGTTGAAAATAAGAGCCACCACAACCATGATGATAACCGGGTACGGGATACCCGGAAAGGTCACCACCTGGCGTCCATCTCCAGACAGCGTGGTGACCCGAAACAGCGCTCCGTTCCCCAAAACACCAAACTTCTCGGGAAGCCCGGCAACAGCTCGGGCCCCGGTAACCTGAAGGGCAATGCCCCGGGCAATCTGCATCATGCCCAGGGTGGCAATGAAGGGGGGAAGGCTCAGCCGGGTGACCAAAAGACCGTTCACCATGCCACAGCCCATAGCCACCAGAAGGCCACAGAGGAAACTCACCCAGACGGCGATGCCAGCGCGGGATAAAAGACCCGCCACAACACCACTCAAGGCAATCACGGAACCGATGCTCAGGTCAATGCCTCCTGTAATGATGACGTAGGTTACCCCAATCCCCATGAAAGCCATGGTACTTGTTTGCAATCCCACAGTGAGGACGTTCTGCACGGTGAAAAACTTGGGAGTGGTTACAGAGAACACCACAAAGAGAACGACCAGCGCACTGATAGCCACAAACCGCTGAACGACCATTCCAACCTGATGAGTTCGAGACGTCCTTTGTTTCCCCACTCCTTTACCTCCTCACGACAAGGCTGAGACCAAACCTGCTGCGTAGTTCAGGATTTCTTCCTGGGTGGTTTCCCGTGTTCTGAGCACTCCCGCAAGGCGCCCCTCATGGAGGACCAATATCCGGTCAGTCATGCCCAGGAGCTCTGGAAGCTCCGAAGAAATCATGATGATACCGATGCCCTGTCCTGCCAGCTGATCCATGAGCCTGTGGATGGCGTACTTTGCCCCCACATCGATACCCCGTGTGGGCTCATCGAAAATCAACACCTTCGCCTTACGGAAAAGCCATTTTGCCACCACCACTTTCTGCTGATTCCCACCGCTCAGGTTCTTCACCACCTGGTACACCGAGGGTGTACGGATGTCCAGCTCCCGGATGTAATGCTCGGCCACTTTCCGCTCCCTTAGCGGAAAAATAACCCCCATCCGGCTTGAGATTTCCTCAACGTTGGCCATGGTGACGTTCTCGCAAAGTAGCATTTCCACTGCCAAACCAGCAAGCTTCCGGTCTTCGGGGAGGTAACCAATGCCTGCGCGGATTGCATCGATGGGAGAATGAATCTCGAGTTTTCGCCCATGGAGGTATACCTCACCGCCATCCTTGGGGTCTGCTCCAAAGATGGCTCGAGCAAGTTCGGTTCGCCCTGCCCCCATGAGACCGGCAATACCCAGAATCTCTCCCTCGTAGAGTTCAAAGGATATGTCATGCAACACTCCCGCCCGGGTGAGGTGCTTCACCTCGAAAATCTTGCGACCGGTGGGCGAAGAGGTGCGGGGAGGGAACTTGTGCTCGAGTGTCCTCCCTACCATCTTACTCACAAGCTCTTCAAGGGTGATGTCGCTGTAGTTGTAGGTCCCTATGTACTTTCCATCCCGTAGGACGGTAACCCGGTCAGCGATATGCTTCAACTCCTCCAGACGATGGGAGATGTAGATGATGCCCACGCCCTGCTGCTTAAGCTGGTGAATGACTTTGAAGAGCTCGTCGATTTCCGACTCGGTCAAAGCAGAGGTCGGTTCATCCATAATAAGAACCTCAGAGCGAAACGAAAGAGCCTTGGCGATTTCCACCATCTGTCTTTTGGAGAGGGGGAGGGCATAAACAGGAGTGGTGGGGTCAATGTCCACGTGGAGCCGGGCCAGGAGCTCCCGGGCCTGCCGGTTCATCTGACGGTCGTCAATATACCCTCCAAAACGCAGAGGTTCCCGACCGATGAAGATATTCTGAGCCACCGTGAGATGGGGCATGAGGTTCAATTCCTGGTAGATGATGCTGATGCCAGCTCTCTGGGCCTCTTGAGCATTGTGGAAAACAACCGGTTTCCCCTTGTAGTACAGGGTGCCCTCATCGGGACGATAAACCCCGCTGAGAATCTTCATCAACGTGGATTTCCCTGCACCGTTTTCCCCCACGAGGGCATGGACTTCGCCCCTCCTCAGCTCAAAGTGTACCCGATCAAGCGCCAAAACCCCGGGGAACCTTTTGGTGACATTTTCTACTCGCAGAAGCTCCTCGCCCATTGTTCCCCATCCTCTGAATCCCGCGTTTGGCTCGATGATAACAGGCCTGAAAAAGCAGAGTCAACGGTCCTCTCGTTTTTCCGACCTTTGGGAATCAGAGGTGGGAGAAATACAGTATTTAAGAGAATCAGAACCACCTGGTTTTCCGTAACAGAAGAATTGCCCGCCGTTTTTCCGCTCTGTGGTAGGAAAGGCCTGCCAGATAAGGTTTTGTCCCGTAGAGAGGAACCAAGCGGTTTCCAGCAGCAACTTCAGCCATGTTTCCCGGTTTCCTCAAAAGCAAAAAGCCCTGTGCCTG